>JBDRGX010000060.1:0-8629 GCA_043817485.1 bacterium | reverse complement strand
TCTTTATATCAACTAATTTAAGTCTTTATATATACGATTGATAATTAATGGCAAAACTATCCCATATATAGTATTTATTGCTAATATTGGCACAACATGTTGTATACTTCTCATGCCAAATTTCTATTGCGACACAGTCTCATGAATTGCCCCTACGAATTTTCAAAATCCAATTCTTATTTTTTGGTCATTTGCATTTATTTCAAATTGAAAATTTTTATTTATGGTTCCATTTTTGAAAATAAATGGTTATTTCAATGTCCTCCATCTGGCGGGGGTAGAGGAGTGGAATTCTTTTTTTCACCTCCTAAAGTAAAACCAAATTCGAAATATAAATATCAAAAGACAAAACAAATTTGAATGACTAAAATTCAAAACAATTGAAAAACTATTAAATCTAAAATATTAAAATATGAAATAAGGAGAAAAATTTGCAACATTTTATTTCTAATTGCAATTTGGTATAAAATTGTATAATAAATAAAAATAATTTGTTGTTTTTTTGGGAAAAAAATAAAAATGAATAAGCAAATTGAAACATCAAAAAGAATTAAAATTATAGCATGGTTAATATTTATATGTGCTTTGGGAACAATTGTTTTACAATTATTTTTAATGCAGCCAAAAACAATACTTCCAGGAGAGCCCGGATATGTATCTCCTGAAAATTTTTTGTTACCATCACACCTATCTTTAATAGATCAATTATCTGCATCTTTCATTTTTATAACTCCTTTACTTTTTTTATTATCCCTTATTTTAATGAATAGGCAAATTAAAACATTAATAGGAATTAAAATTATAATTGGGTTAATACTTGTAGATCATTTATATATGTTAATTCCAAGCATAGATTCTCTTTTATCAGGATTTCCTGATAAAAATTTTTATAATGGAAGTTCTGTTATAGAAAATTATAGTGGGCTTTATAACTGGTCAATGTCATTTGTTGAAGCAATTTTTATAACTCCGTTATTTTTAATAGCAAGTTTTGGTTTGTGGGGAATGAAAAAATGGGGATTATTTGTTGCTATTATTGTTTTTAGTATAAAATTTGTTATTTCAATAGGAATACAACTTCCTTGGTGTATTTTATTTAAAAACGATGAATATTTTTATCATATTTATCTTGCAATTTTTATGATTATTAGTATTATTTATTTTTGGAAAAAAAGAAAATGTTTTTTATGAAAAATTTATTAGAATAAGGAAATAAAATGAGTATTAAAAAAGTATTAAAAGAATCAATTGTTCTTAATACAATATCAGATGGAATATGGGCTGGTTCAAATATTGCAGAAATTTTTCCTGCTACAGGAGATACCAAAATGTCATGTGGTATTCATGAATTATTTGAGTCAGAAAGAATTGTTGAAAAAGCTCCTGTTGATGATATTCTATATATTCTTGAGGGTGAAATAGAAATAAGTTCAGATGGTGTTGTTGAAAAATATCAAGCAGGTGATTTTGCATATCTTTGTGCTGGATCTCGACAAATATTTACAATTCGCAATAGGGTGAAGCATATTTACATATCATATCCCTGTAATTGGGTAGACGTCAAACCGTGCGAAAACCCATAAATTATTTCTTATTGATTTGAAAAAGTAAATTATAAAACAGGTGGTATAGAATATAAAAGATTTTGGCAGAAATGGCAATAAAAAATCAAAAAAAAGTGATGAATATTTTTTTATTTTGCTTAATTCATTTTCTTATGTTATAGCTAATAATTTACTATAGAGGGATGTAATAGACTTGTTGTGAATTTTAATAGAATAGTACAGTTTAATGCGGAAAATTTAAGAAATGGATATAAACCATTACAAATATTTTCACCAATGGAGGTATTAAATGATGAAGAATAAAAATTTTGATTGCGTCAAAATGACAAGAGATATCAGAGATAAGTTATATGAAGAGAATAAAGGGAAGGGCTTAAAAGAGTTTGCTGATATTCTGGTAAAAGAAGCTCATAAAAGTTTATTGTGGGAAAACGTTAAAATTCCATACACAAAAGATCATTAAAGTCAGCCTAACCAGTTGTTTGAGAAAGCAATCTGTCTGTGGTCAGACCTTATGAATATGGAATTCACAATATTTCGGTAAGTCAGAAGAAAAGAAAAAAGACAGCAAAGCAAAGCCTAACAAGAAAAATGAACCAGACTTCGCTGGTTATTTTTATCGTTAAGCTGATGGTAAGAGCGAGGTGATGCATATATGAAACCAAAACTGTACATGGAAACTACTATCCCAAGTTATCTCACAGCACGGCCAAGTAGAGATATAATAGTCGCTGGACATCAACAACTTACTTGGGAATGGTGGCAAAAACGAAAGACGGATTTTGACATCTATATCTCTCAATTCGTGCTTGATGAAGCTAATTCTGGTGATACAGAAGCAGCCAAAAAGCGATTGAATATACTTGCCGAGTTTGAATTGCTCGATATCAACGAAGCTGTAATAAGTTTGGCATCTGCTATTCTGTAATCAGGTGTCATCCATCGAAAAGCAACCACAGATGCAGCACATATTGCTGTTGCTACGGTACATCGTATGCAATTCCTAATGACTTGGAATTGTACTCATATTGCTAATGCAGAAATTACAGAAAGAGTAAGAAAAGTTTGTGCAGAGTATGGATTTGCTTGTCCTGTTATCTGCACACCCGAAGAATTAATGGGGGAGTGAATCAATGTGGAAAGATCCTATAGTTAAACAAGTACGGAATGTTCGTGAAGAACACGCGGCAAAGTTCAATTTCGACATCAAAGCCATTATTGAAGATGCCCAAAAGAGACAGGTTGCAAACAAACACCAAGTAGTATCCTTTGCAGTTGCTCGAAAGAAGAGTTCCATAATAAATAGTGGTAAGACAGCCTAACAAGAAAAATGAACCAGACTTCGCTGGTTATTTTTATCGTTAAGCATATTTCAAGGAGGCATGAAGATGAATGTAATCTACAAACATACTCAGGTTGGTTATGTTATAATTATTTCTATTGGAGCTGAAGTTCTCTTTGTTTTGGGTACTATACTTACTCAGGGTAGTGATTGGATTTTTTTCTCTGTCCTTTTGCTTTTAATGGCTTGTGCAATTTTGTTCGCAACGCTTACAGTTGAAATTCAAAATAACACTTTAACGTGGCATTTTGGACCTGGCTTCTGGCGTAAACAAATTTCCTTAAGTGATATTCAAAATTGTGAGGTGGTTAAAAATCGTTGGTACTATGGATGGGGTATTCACCTGACACCATATGGGTGGTTATACAATGTGTCTGGTCTGTCTGCTGTTCAAATTCTATTGAAGAATGGTAAACAAATCAGGCTTGGTACAGACGAACCAGAAGAGTTATGCCGAGCAATAAAAGAGTCTTTGTAGGCATATAAACATCTAACTAATCGCTGAATGACTCGCTTCGGGCTTGCAACTTAGCTCAGTCGTTAGACTTACAAGAGCGAGAAGTTGGACGGTAAAATAGGAATTAGACGGATAAGTGGAAACATACAAAAAAAAGTCTAACAAAAAATGATTTTATAAATTAGGGAAAAAATGCTATATTTATAATCATATAGCACAGCAAAAAAATAGTTGATGAACAATTTAAAAAAAATTATGCAAGTAGATGTATTTATGGATAAAGTTAAGCCGTTATATATATTAAAGCCTGAAGGGCTGATATTATTATAGCAATTATTAAATAATTACCAATTAAACCCCGAAGGGGTGACATTATTGTAGAAGGTATATATACATTTTAAAACCATGACAAATAAAAAAATGACAAAAAATAAAATATTTAGTTTTTTATTATTTATATTTTTTATTAATTTAAGTATTTCTAAAGATATTCATCCTAAGGCTGGAACTACTGGCATGGCTTTTTTGAAACTTCCAGTAGGTGCAAGATCTATTGCAATGGGAGAAGCATTTACAAGTGTAGTAAGTGATGTTAATTCTATTTATTGGAATTCAGCAGGATTAGTTTATTTAAAATCAGGGTTTGCTTCATTTACGCATAATGAATGGTTAGAAGATATTAGATATGGATTTATTGGTTATGCTGAACCATTAGAACAAGGAAAAAGTAGTGTAGGAATAAGTTTTACTTATTTATCATCAGGGAATATTTTAAAAACTACTTTAGAAGATCCATCTGGAGAATATAGTGGTATTTATACTGCTAAAGATATGGCTATTAGTTTTGCTTATGCAAGAGCATTTAATCCAAACTTTTCAATTGGATTAAATACAAAATATCTTTATCAACAAATTGATTTAGAAAAAGCAAATGGATTAGCTTGTGATTTAGGAATATTGTATAAAGATTTATATCAAGATAAAATAAATCTTTCAGCAGTAATTCAAAATATTGGTCAAATGAGTGATTTTATAGAAGGGAAACAAATACTTCCAACAAAATATATTTTAGGTTGTAGTTATAAAATTTTTAATACACAAAAAAATAGTTTAAATTTAGTAGTAGATATTATTAAACCAATAGATAATTATTTTAAAATAAATTTAGGAACTGAATATTGGTTTCATCAATTAGTTGCATTAAGATTAGGATATAAAATAAATTCTGATTTGAATGCTTTGACTTGTGGTGGTGGATTACGAATTGGGATAGAAGAAAAAAATATTTATATAGATTATGCTTTTGTTGGCTATAAACTATTTAATAATACACATAGGTTTTCTTTAGGTTTTGAATTTTAATTTATTGAGGATCAATTTTTAACCACAAAAAAAAATTTGTGGTTATTTTTTTAAAATATTATGAAAAAAATATTAGTAATTCTTGGTCAAACTGCTGTCGGAAAATCGCAAATTGCTTTTGAATTAGCTCAAAAACTTAATGCTGAAATAATTTCTGCTGATTCTATGAAAGTTTATAAATATATGGATATAGGTACTTCTAAGCCAAGTTTAGAACAAAAAGAAAAAGTTTTTTATCATTTCATTGATATTATTTTGCCAAATCAAAAATATTCAGCTGCACAATTTGAAAAAGAAGCAAAAATAAAAATTGAAGAAATAGAAAAAAAGGAGAAATCTGTTATAGTAGAAGGAGGAACAGGTTTATATATAAAAGCTTTAACACAAGGTTTATTTATTGGCCCTGCAGCTGATTTTGAAATAAGAAAAAAATTGCTTTATCAAAAAGAAAAAAATGGACAAGATTTTTTATATCAAAAACTTAAAGAAATAGATCCAATTGCATCTTCTAAAATTCATCCAAATGATTTATATAGAATAATTCGTGCTTTAGAAGTTTATGAAATTTCTAAAAAACCTATTTCAGAATGGCAATTGCAAGGAAATTATCATAAATCAAATTATGAATTTGAATTAATAGGGCTTTTAAGAAAAAAAGAAAATTTATATAAAAGAATAGAAAATAGAGTAGATGAAATGATAGAACAGGGTTTAGTAGATGAAGTAAAAAAATTAATGGAATTGGAATATTTAGAAAATTTTGTTTCCATACAAGGATTAGGTTATAAAGAAATTATAGGGTATTTGAAAAATATATATAATTTAGAAGAATCTATTGATTTAATAAAACATAATACAAAACTTTTTGCCAAAAGACAATTAACTTGGTTTAAAAAAGATAAAAAAATAAAATGGGTAGAAATTGACAATATTAATGATTTTGAAATAATAGAAAAAATAGAAGAAATGTTAAAATAAATATATATAAAAATAGAACAATTAAAATTAATTTGTAATTAAAGGAATAGATAATTAAAAATACGAAATTCGAATATCGAAATCCGAAACAAATTCGAATGACCAAAATACAAATGTTCGAAACAAAAACTGTTTCAATATTTGGATTTTAAATTTGGTAGTTTGTAACATTTTATTTCTAATTGCAACTTGGTATAAAAAGAGGAGTAATTTTGGAAAAAAATTTAAGTTGTATTCTTTCATCACAAGATTTTTCTAAATATTTACAAACAGAATTTCCTTTGGTAACAGAAGCAATTTTTTTAGATGAACAAATTCAGCCGAATGGAATAGAATTAACTCTTAAACAAGTAATGAGTTTTGAAACAGCTGGTTTTTTAGAATTTAGTTCTAAAGAAAGAGTTTTATCAGAAACAAAAAAATTAGAGTTTGATCAAAATGATTGGTTATATTTAAAAAAAGGATGTTATAAAATAATTTTTAATGAAATTCTTAATATTCCTAATAATTTATTTGCATTAGCACGACCTCGTTCAAGTCTACTTAGAATGGGAGTAAGTATAGAAACAGCTCTTTGGGATTCTGGATATTCTGGAAGAAGCGAATCTTTATTAATAGTTCATAATTTTTGTGGTTTAAATTTAAAAAAAAATGCTCGATTAATTCAACTTGTATTTTTTCAACTTGAAAATGCTGTTAAAAAATGCTACAAAGGAATATATAAAAATGAAAATATTGAAAAATAAAAGTTTTTGTAGTAAATTATGGAAATAAATTAAAACAAAATGAAAAAAATAATTATTATAAAAATTTTATTAGTTTTGTTATTTCATGTATCTTTAGCAAAAGAAAATAATTCTTTTTCTTTTAATATAGGAGAAAAAAAATTATTTGGATATACAACTTATCATATTGATTTTTTAACTCTTTCTGATATTGATAACTCTATAAAAAAAATAGAAAGTGAATTAGAATTTCCTTTAGATGTATATATGTCAGGAATTAAATTAGAATGGAATAGAAAAACTATTAAAAAAGTACCATATTTTTTTAGTTTAGATATATGGAAAAATACAACTAATCCTAAAGTATTTATGAAAGATTCTGATTGGAAGGGTGATATTTATGAAAAAGATCGTATAAAATTTAGTTATACAGAATCAAATGCAAAATTAAATGCTTCAATTTTAAATATAAAAGGTGGAATGGTATTTTCAACAAAATCAGAATTTACCTTAGAAACTATTGCGGGATATAAATATCAAAATTTTTCTTATAAAATTTTTGGAATAAAAGGTTGGTATATAAATGATAATAAAGAAAAAATATTTTATGATGGATATTGGGATACAAATGTTTTAAATTATGAAATTTTTTATTATATTCCATATCTTGGATTTAATATTTATAACGATAAATCTTTACCTTTATTTATTAATGCAGAAATTGCTTTTTCTCCTTTTACATCCATTGTAGATCATGATGATCATATTCTTCGCAATAAAATAGCAGAAGGTGAAACTTATGGAACTACTGTTTTATCTGAATTAAATTTAGTAAAAAAAATTACTATTCCAATAATTAAAAAAAATTTATTTGCAAAAATTGGTTTTGAATTTATACAAATTTATACAACTGGGAAACAAAGTCAAATATGGTATGGAGATGATCCAGCAGGTCCAGAAAATGAAACTGGTTTAAAGGTAGAAGGAATTAATGATAAAATAATTAGCCAATTAAAATCAATTTTGTTTTTAATTGAATTGAAATTTTAGAGGTATTTATGAATTTGCCTATTGGTATTTACAGAATTATAGATGCTAATATTAATAGATCTGAAGAAGCTTTAAGAGTATTAGAAGATATTTCTCGTTTTTTGAAAAACAATTTAGAATTAACAAAAAAAATAAAAAAAATAAGACATAATATTTATGAATTTTTAAAAGAACTTAATATTCCTCAAGATAAATTAATAGTATCTCGAAATTCTGATAAAGATGTTGGAAAATTATTTTTTCCTAAAACAGAAGGTACAAGGCAAGATATAAAAGCAATAGTTAATGCTAACTTGCATAGAGTACAAGAATCTATTAGAGTATTAGAAGAAGTTTCAAAATTATTTGATAGCAAGGTTGCTTTTAAATTTAAAAAACTACGATATGTAATTTATCAATTAGAAATGCCTTTTAATTCAGATAAATAATCTAATTTTCCGCTTTTAATATGATTATGCTTCTGCTTCTGTAAAAAACCCATCAAAGTCAAATAAAATTCCATAGTTTATGTAAGAGGGAAGGTTATGGTACAGGGATTAAAGTTTATGAAAGAAAAATTAGTTGAAGAAATAAAAGAGATTAGTAAGTGTAAAAATAGATATAGAGGAAAAAAAACACTAATACTTGAAGAAACTGAAAGCATAATCTTTATGAGAATTGGATTTTGAAAATTCGTAGGGGGGGGGCAATTCATGAATTGCCCTTTACAACAATACGGACACAGCGTTCGCCTTTACCAATGGAATCATAAATAACAATTGAAAATGGGAAATGGAAAATTATAGTTTTTGACAATTCAATGGTAATAGAACACCAGTCACCAGAGCACCAGTTAAAGGAAATAAAAAGCATATAAAAATTAGCAATTTGTTATAAGTCACCCCTTTCGGGGTTAGAATTGCTTTGCTAACTGTGTTGGCTTTGTCGTCGGTTTTTCATATCCCCCGCTGGCGGGGGTGTCCGTCAGGACGGGGGTGGAATGAAAGCTAATAATATAAATAACCTTGGCTATCAAAAAAAATTACAGCCTTTTGCAAATACTTTGCGTAAAAACATGACAAAAGCTGAAGCTTGTTTATGGAAATTTGTTTTACGATCTGGTAATATGAAAGGATTTTCCTTTTGTAGACAAAGACCAGTTTTAAAATAT
>JBDRGX010000059.1:0-3201 GCA_043817485.1 bacterium | reverse complement strand
ACCCTCTTCAATGTCGGTTATGGGAATCGCAAAACATTGGACACCGGGATTCATTGCCGCGAAAGACTCACAAAGATCCGTTGTGAAAGTAGCTATTCCGCATTGACGGGGAAGGTAATTGCCGATGAATGCGACTTTCTTGATATTTTTCATAATGCTCCTTTACAATATTAATTTCGATACTTCAATATGTCATGGCTTCAAGATGTGGTTACAAATTGATATACCAAAACCTTTTTTTTTGTTTGCCTTTTTTGCATAAAGTTATTTTCTGAAATTAATTCTTCTATTACCTCCTTTTTCTTTTTCATAATATCTGTTTTTATTTTACTGCTTTTCACCTCCTTTGTCAAATCTTTTTTTAAATTTCTTGATAAATGTGCTTCTGCTGGTGTGCTATAACCATTTTCTTTTAGTTTGTATCCCTGATGTGTTCTTCTATAGTTATAATTCTCCATAAATTTATCTAAATCAACTTGAAGATTTTCTATGCTTTTATATCTTTTTTTTCTAAAAGCCAATGAATAAAATTCATCTAAAATAGTTTTGTTTAGCCGCTCCACATAACCATTAGTCCATGGATGCCTTACTTTAGTTGTAGTATGTCGAATTCCCATACTCTCACACATCTTTTTAAATTTATGCATTGGCTTTGCATGCTCATGCCAAGTTGTATATTCTGTTCCGCAATCCGTAAGAAGTCTTTTTATCCCCACTCCTGCAAATCTTTTAATAAGATGATTCTTTACAAAATCACAAGAAGTAGCCACTGTTTTATTAGCATAAATTTTCGCACTACCAAAAGAAGAAAAACAATCACAAGCAATTTGATGGTAAATTCTACCTATTCCCTTTAAACAACCAATATAAAAGGTATCTTTGCTTCTAACTATTCAAAATAAATTGCTTTTATATGGTTAATTTTTGATGGCTCTTTGCAGCTCATCAAGAGTTACAATTTCACCATTTAATTTCCTTATTAATTCTAATCTACTTTTTGCTGTATTTAATTCTTTACTTCATAAAACATTATAAATTCCTGTATGTCCAACAACTTTTTTTGTGAGATCTACTTCTATTCTTGACAGACATTAGATAGGATAATTTTTGAATAAATTCCATTATTTTCTCTTCAAATCCTTTTGGTACTTTATTTGGCATTTTGGGCTTTGCTCTTGTTTTCGTTTTTAATCCCTCATCTCCATTTTTATCTCTCCTTCTTTTCCACTTATAAAACCATTTCCTACTTACATAAAGCCTTTTACAAAGAAAAGTTATTGAAATCTCTTTTTTATCCGCTTCTTCAAATATTTTTATTTTCATATTATAAATAAATTCTTTTTCGTTCATTGCCAGTTCCTCCTTTTAATTTTTTTTATAGAAGATTCTGGCTAAAGTCAAAAAAAATATCTACAATTTCTTTATTTTTCTTTTTACTCTTTTTCTCTTACATTGTAACCATCACTTGAAGATAGCACAATAAGATACCTCTGATATCTTATTAGATAAAGAAATGGATTCTCCTATTATTAAAGAAATAACAGGAATAATAGAATCTGATGGTGATAGTAAAATTAGCGATTTACATTTTTGGAGGGTTGCACAAAATAAATATGCTTGCATTTTAAGCATTGTTGCAAAAGACCCCTGCTCAATAATTGCTTATAAGAATAAATTAAAAGGGATTGATGAATTGGCTCATATAACCATAGAAATAAATTACTGCAAAAAAATTCCAACAACAAATTGCTTATAGACTTTGAAAATATTAACATAGAATATTAATGATTTTAAAAAATCATACAAATTTTTATTATTAATCCCGTCAATAAAGGCATAATTAAGTTATCATTTATTGGTAAAGGTAATACTTCTATTAAAGTTGCAAAAAAGCTACTTATAAGAGCTATTTTGAAATTGAAAAAGAAAATTCCTATTATAAAACACATAATAAAACAAGCCAAAGCACCTTCAAAAGTTTTTTTAAAAAGATTATTTTTACCAAAGGTTTTGCCAATTAAAGCTGCAGAATAATCTCCTATAATTACAAAAAGTAGACTTGTAATAGCAATTATTTTTTCATAAAAAATAATAGTTAAAATGCTTGATAATAAAAGATATGTTGAGCCGGCAAGACTTATTCTTTCTTCTTTTCTTGTTAATCCATTAAATATTTTTAATATTTTTATATTCAAATGTAAGTTTTTAAATCTAATAAATTCAAATAAAAAAACAAAAAAAAGAATAAATAAAAGTAAAATTAAAATTCTTTTTGAAGATGTTTCTGTGCAATAAAAAATAGGAATAAAAATTGTTAAGAAATGAATAAATTTTCTGCGAAATTCATTTAATAAATTCATTTTTTATCCATTCATATTCTTGATATAATCCTTCATATAAATTACTTACAGGAGAATAGTTTAATAATTTTTTTGCATGTGTAATATCTGCAAAAGTATTTTCAACATCTCCTTTTTGTTTTTCTATATATTTTACTTTTGCTTTTTTTTGTGTAATTTTTTCCAAAATTTTTATAACATTATTTACACTTATTTTTTCTCCACTACCGATATTAAAAACTTCTCCTTTTATTTTGCTTTGTATTGCTTTTATATTTGCATTAACTATATTTTCTATAAAAGTAAAATCTCGTATTTGTTTTCCATTTCCAAAAATAATTATTTCTTTATTATTTAAAATTTCTTTAATAAAACGATGAAAAGCCATATCTGGTCTTTGTCCTGGTCCATAAACTGTAAAATAACGAAAAACAATTAAAGGAATATCATAATTTTTATAATACGCATTACATAATTTTTCAGCAGCTAATTTACTTACACCATAAGGTGAAATTGGATTTAAAGGAATATTTTCATTTGTAGGAAAAACATTTGTATTTCCATAAATAGAAGATGAAGATGCAAAAATAAATTTTTTAATATTTTTATTTTCTTTTATTTTTTCTAAAAGTAATTGAGTTACTAATATGTTATTTTGTAAATAAACTTTAAAATTATCTCCCCAACTTTTTCTTACTCCAGGATACGCAGACATATGTAAAATATAAGTTACATTTTTTAAAAGAAAATCTAAATCTGTTTTTATTAAATCTTTTTTTAAAAAATAAAAATTTTTATTTTTTAATAGTGGTTTTAAATTATTTTTTTTAATTTGTGGTGAATAATAGTTATTTAAATTATC
>JBDRGX010000058.1:0-32165 GCA_043817485.1 bacterium | reverse complement strand
GATAATCATTTTAAGAATATACCTATGAATAGAGTCAAGTCTTTATATATACAATTGATAATTAATGGCAAAACTATCCCATATATAGTATTTATTGCTAATATTGGCACAACATTGTATACTTCTCATGCCAAATTTCTATTGCTACACAGTCTCTTTGTTAAATTTGGTTGGTTTTGGTAATTTTCTTGAGGAAAAATTGCAACTTAAGGTTGATGTGGTTTCTCAAAGAGCTATTCGTGAAGAAATTAAGCAATATATTTACAAGGATATGGTATATCTATGAAAAAGGTAGATGAAATTGCTATTATAGAAATTATTTGTAGGGGCAATTCATGAGACTGTGTCGTAATTACATAAAAATGTTTTATTAAAATATTTATGAAAAAAGGGGTTATTTTTGATTTTTAGAATAAACGAAATTATAGATATTTTAATTATTGCTTTTATTTTTTATCAATTTTTTATTTTGATTAAAGGAACTAAAGCAGTTCAAATGTTTATTGGAATTCTTCTTCTTCTTTTAACTTCTTTTATTACTAAAAAATTTCATTTTCATACTGTTAATTGGCTTTTAAGCAATTTATGGAGTATGTGGGTTTTAGTTATTATTATTATTTTTCAGTCAGAATTAAGAGAAGTTTTAGTTCATATGGGACAACGACAAAAATTGTTTGATTTATGGAATACTAAAGAAAAAATAGAATACTTAAATGAGATAATTAAAGCAGTAGAAAATTTTTCATATAATAAATCTGGTGCATTAATTACAATTGAAAGAGAAATAGGTTTGAAAAATTATATTGAAGCTGGAACTAAAATAAATGCAGAAGTTTCTGTTGAACTTTTAACTACACTTTTTTATCCTGGGACATCACTTCATGATGGGTCTATTATAATAAAAAATGGGAAAATTGTATCAGCTGGTTGTTTTTTTCCTTTAACACAAAATCCCAAAATCAATAAAAATTTAGGAAGTCGACATAGAGCTGCTCTTGGTATTACTGAAGAAACAGATGCGATTTCTATTATAGTATCAGAGGAAACAGGAGAAATTTCTATAGCAACAAAAGGAAAACTTACTAAAAGTTTAAACAAAGAAACTTTAGAAAAAATTCTTTTAAAATTGCTTGTTTCTTCTGTTAAAAAAAAAAAATCAAATTATCCCAAAAAAATTTTATAGTTTGCTGTAAAAATAAATTGGTGCTAAAATAATTGAAATTTTATATATCATGCCTACGGCATTTGGATTATGCGAGAATGATTTTTTCTACCAATATGTTGTCCCGATGGGACATTTATGGAATAATAATTATTGATAAAGTACAATAATATTCGTTCCATAGGAACGAAATATTGGTAAAAATGAAACAAATTCAAATGACAAAAATAAATTTTCAATTTAGATGTTTTTCCCGATATATTGTTTCTAACGGAACATTTATGGATAAAGCATAAAAATAATTCGTTCCATAGGAACGAATTATTGGTAAATACAAAATGTTTAAAACAAAAAAATATGAAAATTCAAGATGATTTTATATTTGTAGAGGCACGGCGTTCGCCCTTACCAAAAAAAAATATTGAAATTTTGGATTGTGAAATTTATAATTTTTTAAGGAATTGACAATGAAATTTTTGTTATCTAATTTTTGGCTAAAAATTTTATCTCTTATTTTATCTATTATACTTTGGATTTATGTTAAAGAAGAATTTATTTTTTTTCGAACAATAAAAAAAGTGCCGATACAAATAGTTAATATTCCATCTAATTTATATATAGTTGATACAATTCCAAAATATATTAAATTGAAGATTCAAGGGGAAAAAAGCATATTTAATAATATAGACTTAACTAAAATAAAAGCAGTAATTAATTTAAAAGAGGCAAGATTGGGAATAAATATTTATAAATTATCTTCAGCAAATTTTTATTTACTTAAAGAAAAAGAAGTAGAACTTATTTTTAATCCTTCGAAAGTTATTATAAAATTAAATAATAAGGAGAATCAGTAATTATGGCTTTATTAAGTGTAAATATTGACCATATTGCTACTATTAGACAAGCAAGACAAGGGAAAAATCCTGATCCTATTTTTGGAGCAGTTTTAGTAGAATTATCTGGGGCTTATGGAATTACAGTTCATTTAAGAGAAGATAGAAGGCATATTCAAGATAGAGATTTAAAAATTTTAAAGGACATTGTTAAAATAGAATTAAATTTAGAAATGGCACCTATAAATAGTATTCTTGAAATTGCTTTAAAAACAAAACCAGAGATGGTGACATTAGTTCCAGAAAAAAGAAAAGAACTTACTACAGAAAGAGGATTAGATGTAATTGAAAATAAAAAAATGTTAAAATCGTTTATTAAAAATTTAAAAGATAATAATATTAAAGTAAGTTTATTTGTTGATTCTAATTTAGATCAAATAAAAGAATCTAAAAATCTTGGAGCAGATTTTATAGAAATACATACTGGAGTATATGCTGATACAACTGATCATAAAGAACAAATAAAAGAATTAAATAAAATAAAATCATCTGTTGATTTTGCCATTAAACAAGGATTAAAAATTAATGCTGGACATGGTTTAGATTATAAAAATGTTGTTTCTATTGCAAAAATTCAAGGTATTGAAATTTTAGCAATAGGACATTCAATAATTAGTAGAGCAGTTTTTGTTGGATTAGAAAAAGCTATTAAAGAGATGTTAGTATTGATAAAATAAAAATTACTATGGATTATTAATTATATATTTTTAAACTTTAATAAAAAACTTGACTTTTGTTTAATAACCTATAATAAATTTTTTAAAATCAAAAAAGGAGTTTTAAATGAAAATGAAAATAAAAATAATGTTTTTAATGTTTATTCTTGGAATTACATTACTTTATTCTGAATCTCCAGAAGATTTAATTAAAAAAACTTCTGAAGAATATATTTCAGGATATTTAACACCTTTTGTAACTGCTTTAGGAGTTAATATGGGATCTGGTTTATTTCATACTGCTAAAGTACATGGAATATTAGGTTTTGATTTGGGCTTAAAAGGAATGATTCTTCTTGTGCCAGAAGAAGCAAAAACTTTTGAAATACAAGTTCCAGGATTAACGGAAAAAGTTAAAGTAAGTACTATTTTAGGATCTTCTGAAGAAAAAAATGTTGATGGAATAATTTTTCCTGGTGGTGCTAATATATCTATAATTCCTTTTGTAATTCCTCAAGCAAGCATAGGTGTTTTCAAAGGATTAGAAGTAATGGGTCGATATATGACTATTCCGATAGAAGAAAGCAATTTTACTGTTTTAGGAATTGGTGTTAAATATGAATTAAGTACCTTAATTCCTTTTTGTCCTGTTAATATTTCTACACAATTAGCTTATCAAACATTAAATTTAGCTGATGTTTTGAAATGTAAAACAATAAATGTAAATATGCATGTAAGTAAAAATTTAATTTTATTTACTCCTTATGTAGGAATTGGAATTGATAATACAAAAGCTGATATTTCTTATGTTTACAAACAAGGAACTTCTCAAGCAAAATCTGCTTCAGTTGCAATTGAAGGTGAAAATAAAATGAGATTAATTATAGGTGCTTCTTTTAATATTTTATTTATAAACATAAATGCTGATTATAATATAGGGAAATATCCTTGTGTTTCTTTAGGATCTAGTTTTTCTTTTAGATAAAATAGGATAAAAATGGAAGAAAATATTAAATTAGGTGATTTGCTTTTAAAAGAAGGACTAATTAATTCAGATCAATTACTTTTAGCACTTATTGAACAAGAAAAAACTAAAAATAAATTAGGTTCTGTTTTTATAAAATTGGGCTTTGTTGCAGAAAATGTAATTGCAGATATTTTAGCAAAACAATTAGGAATTACTTCTATTGATATTTCTAATTATGATATTAATGAATCTGCTATAAAATTAGTTCCAGTAAATATAGCATTAAAATATAAGGTAGTTCCTATTGATAAAATAGGAGATGCTATTATTTTAGCAATGGCAGATCCTTCTAATATTGTTGCAATTGATGAAATTAAATTTATCACTGGTCTACAAGTAGAACCAGTAGTTAGTCCAGAAATTTCTATAAATAAAGTAATAGAAAAATATTATCAAAAAAAAATAGATGCAGAAACAGAGATTGTTGAACAAAACATTGAAGATGTTCTTAAAGATGTTGAAGATGCAGCAATAGAAGTTGTTGAATCTGAAAAAGAAGTAGATATTTTTTCTCTTCAAAAAGAAATTGAAGATGCTCCAGTAGTGAAATTGGTAAATTTGATAATTTCTGATGCAGTAAAAAGAGAAGCAAGTGATATTCACATAGAACCCTATGAAAAACAATTTAGAGTTCGTTATAGAATAGATGGTATTTTATATGAAGCAATGTCTCCACCTTTAAAATTAAAACCAGCAATTACATCAAGATTAAAAATAATGGCAGATTTAGATATTGCAGAAAGAAGATTGCCGCAAGATGGTCGTATAAAAATAAAAGTACGTAATAAAACTATTGATCTTCGAGTTTCTACTTTACCTACCTTGTTTGGAGAAAAGGTAGTAATGAGAATATTAGATAAATCATCTCTTTCTTTAGATCTTACTAAATTGGGATTTGAAGAAATTGAACTTAGAAAATTTGAAAAGTGTATTGGCGCTCCTTATGGAATAATTTTAATTACTGGACCTACTGGTAGTGGAAAAACTACTACTTTATATTCAGCTCTTAATACAATAAATGTACCTGATATTAATATTATGACAGCAGAAGATCCAGTAGAATACAATTTGATGGGGATTAATCAAGTACAAACAAAAGCAGAAATTGGTTTAACTTTTGCAAGTTCTCTTCGTTCATTTTTGCGTCAAGATCCAGACATAATAATGGTTGGAGAAATTAGAGATTATGAAACAGCAGAAATATCAATTAAAGCAGCACTTACAGGACATTTAGTTTTTTCTACTCTTCATACAAATGATGCTCCAAGTGCTATTAATCGGCTTCTTAATATGGGGATAGAACCTTTTTTAATTTCTTCTTCCCTTTTAATGAGTTTAGCTCAAAGATTAGTAAGAAAAGTTTGTCAAAAATGCAAAACAGAAGTAGAAATTACTCAAAAAACAAGAAATATTTTTGAGCAAGAAAATGAAAAAGTAGAATATTTATATAAAGGAAAAGGATGTGAAGCCTGTAATAATACGGGCTATAAAGGAAGAATAGCTATTTATGAAATAATGCCTTTAAATGATGCTATTAGAGAATTAATTCTTAAAAGAGCATCTAGTGGAGAAGTTAAGAAAAAAGCAGTTGAGTCGGGAATGACTGCTTTAAGAAAAAGTGCTATTTTAAAGTGTAAACAAGGTTTAACAACCATAGAAGAAGTAGTGAGGGTAACTTTTGGAGAAGACGAAATTAGTTAATATAAAAGAATTATTGTCCTTAATGGTGGAAAAAGAAGCATCAGATTTACATTTAACAGTAGGAACACCACCACAATTACGAATAGATGGTAAATTACTAAGATTGGATTATGAAGATTTAACACCAGATTTAACACAGCAGTTAACATATAGTCTTTTAACAGATGCTCAAAAAAAACAATTTGAACAAGAAAGTGAATTAGATTTTTCTTTTGGAATTCATCATCTTTCTCGATTTAGGGCAAATGTTTTTAAACAAAGAGGTTGTGTTGCTTTATCTATTAGAACAATTCCTTACAGAATTCCTTCTTTTGAAGAATTGAATTTACCTTCAGTAGTAGATAGTTTTATTCAAAAACCAAAAGGACTTATTTTAGTAACTGGACCTACTGGATCTGGAAAATCAACTACTTTAGCTGCAATGATAGATAAAATAAATATAAATAAATCTTTACATATAATTACTATTGAAGATCCAATAGAATATCTTCATCATCATAAAAAATGTTTAATTAATCAAAGAGAAATTCAATCAGATACTAAAAATTTTCCTACTGCTTTAAAATATGTGCTTCGTCAAGATCCAGATATAATTCTTATTGGAGAAATGAGAGATTTAGAAACTATTGAAGCAGCTTTAACTATTAGTGAAACAGGGCATCTTGTTTTAGCTACTTTACACACTCAGGATACTATTCAATCAATTAATCGAATTGTTGATGTTTTTCCTCCATATCAACAACCACAAGTAAGAGGACAACTTTCATTTGTTTTAGAAGGAATACTTTCTCAACAATTGCTTCCTCGGTATAATGCTAAAGGTAGGGTTTTAGCTTTAGAAGTTTTAGTTATTACTCCCGCATTAAGATCTTTAATACGAGAAGATAAACTTCACCAAGTTTATTCAGTTATGCAAACAGGACAAAAATTTGGAATGCAAACAATGAATCAATCTCTTTATAATTTATATTCAAAAAGACTTATTTCTTATGAAGAAGCTATGTCTAACACTCTTCGTTTAGACGAATTAAGAGATATGTTTACAAGAGGAAAAGAAGTAATATAAATTTAAAAAAAAGGAATGAATATGCCAATATTTATTTACAAAGGAAAAAATAGAAAAACAGGTAAGTCCATAAATGGAGAATTGGAAAGTTTAGATAAAATATCTGCGCTTCGCATTTTACGAGAACAAGGAATTATTCCTATTACTATTAACGTAAAATCTTCAAAATTCAAATTTTCTTTTTCTTTAGATTTTCTTAAAAAAAGTAGTGTTCCTACTAAAGATATTGTAATTTTTACACGACAGTTTGCTACAATGATTAATGCAGGGCTTCCTTTAGTTCAATGTTTAGAAATATTGGGCTCTCAATCAGAAAATAAAAATTTTGGCAAAATTATTGATCAGGTTAAAATTTCAGTTGAAAGTGGTTCTACTTTAGCAGCTGCTTTATCTAAACATCCAAGTGTTTTTAATAATCTTTTTGTTCATATGACAGAAGCAGGTGAAGCTGGTGGTGTTTTGGATGTTATTCTTAATAGACTCTCTGCGTATGTAGAAAAATCTGAAAATTTAAAAGCAAAAGTAAAAGGTGCTATGATGTATCCAACAGTTGTAGGTACTTTTGCTATTGGAATAAGCGTTTTTATTATATTAACTATTGTTCCAGTTTTTAAAAAAATGTTTGAAGATATGGGGGCTAAGCTACCTATGCCTACTCAAGTGCTTTTAGGGTTTAGTAATTTTTTGATTAAATTTTTACCTTTTATTGTCGTAGCAATTATTATTTTAATAATATTATTTGTTTCTTATAAACGAACTCCTAAAGGTGGAATTGAAGTAGATAAATATCAGTTAAAACTACCTATTTTTGGGATTTTATTGAAAAAAGTAGCTGTAGCAAAATTTGCTCGTACTTTAAGTACTTTAATTAATAGTGGTGTTTCAATATTAGATGCTTTAATTATTACAGCTAAAACATCTGGTAATAAATTTATTGAAAAACATGTATTAGAAGCACGACTTCAAATTCAAGAAGGAAAAACTTTAGTCGATCCATTAAGACAATCAAAGGTTTTTCCCCATATGGTAGTTTCAATGATTGGTGTTGGTGAACAAGCAGGTGCTTTAGATGCTATGCTATCTAAAATTGCAGATTTTTATGATCAAGAAGTAGATACTGCCGTAGATTCTTTAACTTCAACAATAGAGCCATTTTTAATGATATTTTTAGGAATTGTTGTTGGTGCTATAGTAATAGCATTATTCTTACCTTTATTAACTGTTAGCTCTCAAATTCAAGGGTAAAAATTAAATAAGCGTTTACTATTTTTTTTTAAAAAAACTTGACAATTTATTAAATGTGTATAATGCTTTTATAACATTTTTCAAAAATAATTAACATAAAATAACAAGTTGTATTTAAAATGATAATAAGGCGGCTAAGAAGAGGCGACGGAACTGTATTAATATACACGGAACTATATTAATATACATTGAAGGAGCCGATGACAAAGCCAACACAGTTAGCGTTTAAATGAGATTTGGTATAAAAAAAAGGAGATGATTTTATGAAAATAAGACCTTTAGGTGATAAAATTTTAGTTAAAAGAATAGAAATAGAAGAAAAAAAAAGGTGGTATTATAATTCCAGATACTGCTAAAGAAAAACCACAACAAGGGGAAGTAATTGCTGTTGGAATAGGGAAATTAAATGAAAAAGGTGATAAAATTTCTTTAGAAGTTAAAGTTGGAGATAAAATACTTTTTTCTAAATATGCAGGTACTGAAGTAAAAGTTGATGATGAAGAACATTTAATTTTAAGAGAAGAAGATATATTAGGTATTGTTCTATAAAAATAAATAAAATAAATAAAAAGAAAAAGGAGACACATAAATGTCAGCAAAACAAATTTTATATGGAGATGAAGCAAGAAAAAAAATTATGGAAGGCATTAATAAATTAGCTAATGCAGTAAAAGTAACTTTAGGTCCTAGAGGTAGAAATGCAGTTTTAGATAAAAAATTTGGATCTCCAACCATTACTAAAGATGGTGTAACAGTTGCAAAAGAAATTGAATTAGAATGTCCATATGAAAATATGGGTGCTCAAATGGTAAAAGAAGTTGCTTCTAAAACAAGTGATATTGCTGGAGATGGAACTACAACTGCTACTATTCTTACTCAAGCAATTTTTAGAGAAGGAGCAAAAAATGTAACTTCTGGATCAAATCCAACATTTCTTAAAAAAGGAATAGATAAATCTGTTGCAGCAATTGTTGCTGAAATTCAAAAAATGAGCACACCTATTAAAGGAAGAACAGAAATATCACAAGTTGCTTCTTTATCAGCTAATAATGATGAAACTATAGGTAATATAATTGCTGATGCTATGGATAAAGTAGGAAAAGATGGTGTTATTACAATAGAAGAAGCTAAATCTATTGAAACAACTTTAGAAGTAGTAGAAGGAATGCAATTTGATAGAGGATATATTTCACCTTATTTTGTAACTGATTCAGATAGAATGGAAGTTGTATTAGAAGATGCATATATTCTTCTTTGTGAGAAAAAAATTTCTGTAATGAAAGATTTATTACCAATTTTAGAAAAAGTAGTTCAAAAAGGAAGACCAATTTTAATTATTGCTGAAGAAGTAGAAGGTGAAGCTTTAGCAACATTAGTAGTAAATAAAATAAGAGGAACTATGTCATGTTGTGCAATTAAAGCTCCTGGTTTTGGAGACAGAAGAAAAGCAATGTTAGAAGATATTTCTATTTTAACTGGTGGTAAAGTAATTGCAGAAGAATTAGGAATAAAATTAGAAAATATAAAATTAGATGATCTTGGAAAAGCAAAAAAAATTATTGTAGATAAAGAAAATACTACTATTATTGAAGGCAAAGGAAAAGAAACAGAAGTAAAATCAAGAATTTCACAAATTAGACTTCAAATAGAAGAAACTAAATCTGATTATGATAAAGAAAAACTTCAAGAAAGATTAGCTAAATTAGCTGGCGGCGTAGCTGTAATAAATGTAGGAGCAAGCACTGAAACTGAAATGAAAGAAAAAAAAGCTCGTGTAGAAGATGCTTTACATGCTACTCGTGCTGCAGTAGAAGAAGGAGTTGTTCCTGGTGGTGGAGTAACTTTCTTAAGAGCCTTGAAAGCTTTGGATTCTTTAAATTTAGAAGGTGATGAAAAAATAGGCGCAAATATTATTAGAAAAGCATTAGAAGAACCATTAAAACAAATTGCTAATAATGCTGGGCAAGAAGGTTCTTTAGTAGTTGAACATATAAAAACAAAAGAGCAAAATATAGGATATAATGCTTTAACAAATCAATATGAAGATTTAGTTAAAGCTGGTATTATAGATCCTACAAAAGTAGTAAGAATTGCTCTTCAAAATGCAGCAAGTGTATCTGGACTTTTACTTACTACAGAAACAATAGTAACAGAAATTCCAGAAAAAGAAGAAAAAGCATCAGCAATGCCTCATGGTGGTGGTGGAATGGGAGGAATGTACTAAAAGAGAGTTTTATAAAGCCCGATATTTACAAAATAAGTATCGGGCTTTACTATTTTTAAATAACAAATTTTTTTAAATGTTTATATAATGTGTTATTTTATCTAAAACTTCGTTATATTATTGTAAAAAGTCATATATATTTTAGCTATATTTTTTTTGTGCACTAATTAACACAGGCTAAAATCTGCAATTATCATTATAATTTATTGTAAATATTTTAATAAAATAATACTTATTAAAAGTTTATTTTTAAAAATATAAAAAAGAGGAAAAATTGTTTTTTAAGTCAAAATTAATTTTAGAAAAAGCTTTTTATTCTATGTGTGGAAATATAGTTATTGATGAATACAAAAAAGAATTTGAATTTATTAAAAATAAAATACCAGTAGAATTTAAAAATAAAAATTTAATAGATTTAGGTTGTGGAGATGGTACTAATACACTTCGAATAAAAAATATTTTTAATCCAATTTCAGTTAAAGGTTATGATAGAATAAATTCTTTAATTAAAAGTGCGAAAAAAAAAGGAATAGAATCTTATTGTTTAGATCTAGAAAAAAATGAATTTAAAGGTGAATTAGGAATTTTATGGGGAACACTTCATCATTTAAAATCTCCAGAAAATTTTTTAAGTAATCTTAAAAATAATTTTCAATATTTATTTATAAGAGAAAAAGTTTCTAATAGATTTTTTGAATTAGGAAAAATTATTTCTTATGATGATTTAACTTCTTTGTGCAAAAAATATTTTAATAAAATAAACATAATAGAATATAAAAATAAAAAAGTTCATAGCGTTTTTGTTTTTATATGGAATGAAAATAATCACATCCATGTAAATTCCTGAAAAAACAATTTAAAATGTTTAAGTTGTTTTTTCATTTAAAAATTTCTTTTCTTCATTTTTAATTCTTTTCTGTCTCTTGCCCCTTTCATGAAAAATTAATTTATTTCTTTTTTTAACATTTTTTCTCTTATTTGCATATCTATTCTTTTATATTTTAATGCATAATTAAAAGTATGTGGTTTATAGTTTTTATTCCATTTATAAGATAATCCATAAGCAATACGATGTGTTCCAAAAATCCAAGGACATTCTTCTGTTAAAATACTTACCATTTTTTTAATTATTTCTCTTCTTTTAGGACTATCAGAGAGATATTTTATTTTTTCGTATAATTTATTATATTCTAAATGATTGAAATTAGTGCTATTAGGGCCTGGAGAACTATTAGGTCCATAAAAAAGTTGTAAGAAATTTTCAGCATCTGGATAATCAATAATCCAAGCTAATCCAAAAATTGTAGCACTTTTAGTTTTTAATTTTTGTAAAAATTGAGGCCAAGTATTATTGTTAATTTCTATTTTTATTCCAATTTGTGACATTTGTTTAACAAAATATTCTGCCATTTGACGACTAGTTGTATCGCTGCCACTATTTTCATATATAAAAACAGGTAACCCTTTACCATTTGGATAACCAGCTTTGATTAATAATTCTTTAGCTTTTGTTAAATTATATTCTCTATAAGAATTTTTTAAAGTTGAATCATATCCTGCTATATTTGGAGGAATAGGTCCTTGTGCTGCAATAGCACAATCATTATAAAATAATTTAATTGTTTTGGAAGTATCATAAGCTAAACTTATTGCTTGTCTTAAATATTTATTTTTACCTAAAATAGAATGGTTCATATTAAAACCAATATAAGTAGTATCTGGTTCAGGTGTTTTTGTTAAAATAATACCTTTTTTAATCATATCTGGTTTTAATTCTTTTTGCTCATTGATACAAGTTTGAAAATTATCTTTAGGAATTCCTGCTGCATCTAAATTTGCTTTCATAAAATTTAACCAATAAGGCTGATCTTCTAAAATAAAAGATATATCAACTTTATCAATAAATGGCATTTTTTTATTAGCATCTATTAACAAGCCTTTTTCTTTATCTCCAATTTCTCCTTCTGATGGATAAAATTCATTTCTAAAATTAGGATTTTTAACTAATATTAATTTAGAATTTCTAATCCATTGTTGTAATTTGTAAGGACCAGTACCAATTGGATGAGAGATAATTTCATTTCCATATTTTTCTATTGCTTCACAAGGAACAGCTGAAGTATAAGACATTGCTAAAACATAAAGTAATTGAGGATAATTTCGAGTTAATTTTATTTGAAAAGTATAATTATTTAAAACTTTTAATCCTTCTACTTCTAAATTATAATTTGTTTTTTTATCTTTTTTTGATTGTTCTCTAAATTCATTTAAGCCTTTTATCATTCCATCAAAAATCCACCATCCTTCAGAAATGTTTTTAATATCAGCTAATCTTTTAAAAGAATAAACAAAATCACTTGCTATAAGTTCTTTTCCTTTTCCATTAGGAAAACAAATATCATCTTGAAAATAAACTTTATTTTTAATTTTAAAAGTATAAATTAAATTATCAGAAGAAATTTCTGGCATTTTTTCTGCTAAACAAGGTTCTAATTCATAAGGTCTTTTTAAATAAGCATATTGTAATAAAGGTTCATATATTTGGCTTACTACTATATGAGAATATAAATCCCCAACATTTGCAGGATCTAATGTTTTAATATCAGTTCGAAAAGCCATTCTATAAACCATTTTTTTTGTTAATTTTTGTGGTTTTTTTTTAATTTGCAGACAAACAACGCTTATGATAATTGCCAAAACAATGAAAATAATTATTTTATATCGATGAGCCATTTTTAAAAACCTCCTTATATTAAATTGCATTTAAAAGTAAATTAAAAAAATGTGTTAGGAAATAGAATACAAAATATAATTAAAAATTATGAATTAAAAATGAAGGAAAAATTATTTGAATTCTGTTTTTTATTATTTTTTTCAATCTAAAATCCAAATTTTTTTTTAAAAACCTTTTTATATACTATTTTTTTGTTATTTTGTATTTAATAAAACTTATAAGTCTTTTATTTACAATCAATAAAATAATGCAAAAATTAACAATTTTTTTAAATATTGTCAACTTTTTTCTTGACATGTTTGATACAATTTTGGTAAAATATAAAAATTATATAAATACTTGTTAGACTTATAAGAAAAAGTAAAATAATAGTCAATATCAAATTATATAAAAACTTACAAATCATTTTTTATTATTTAGTAAAACAGATTGAAAGATAAAGAATATAGAGAAAATAACAAAATTTACCATTACAAGAATTTTCACTTAATTATTTCATGGAAAAGTAAAAAAGGAAAAGATTGAATGCCAACAATTTCAATGTTTTATGGAATTTTGATTCGAATGTTTTTTCGAGATGCCGAGAAATATCATGTACCACATATACATGCTGATTACCAAGGGAAAGTTGCAGTATACTCAATTTTTGATGGAATGCTTTTGGCTGGGGAAATACTACCGAATAAGCACAAATTAGTTATTGCATGGATTGAGATTCATCAAGAAGATTTGCTTGCTGATTGGAATTTGGCTGTAAGCGGAAAGAAACTATTTCCAATCAGAGGAATCGATCAATGAGAATAACAAAACTTTTTCCAAAATCTAATTGGGTGTTGTCTATTATTGCAGATGATGGTCGCATTGGTCATTTTGATGTTAGTCCCTATTTGGAATATGAGGCGTTTGAAGCCCTTCGAGATCACAACGAATTTCTAAAGGTCTTCAATGGTGGATATTTTATTGAATGGGATTGTGGTGCTGATTTGTCAGCTGATACCATTGAAGCACAATGGAAGGTAATAAGAAGTTAAAGGCAAATGAATTTTGCAAGAAATTCAGTATGTTTAATATTAAGTTGCCAGAAAATTTATATAATTAAGTAAGAATACAGAAAAGAATTATGAATTAAAAATGAAAAAAAAAGAAAAAAATCATTTTTTAATAGTTTTATTAAGGAGAAATAATTTATGATAGAAGTTAAAAATTTAACTAAAAAATATGGTGATGTTACAGCTGTAAATGATATTTCTTTTGAAGTAAAAAAAGGAGAAATTTTGGGTTTTTTAGGACCTAATGCTGCTGGAAAAACTACTACAATGCGAATGCTTACTGGGTATATGTTGCCTCAAGAGGGTACTGCTAAAGTAGCTGGTTTAGATATATTTGAATCTTCTTTTGAAATAAAAAAACATATAGGTTATTTGCCAGAAAATAATCCTTTATATGAAGATATTCAAGTAATAGATTATTTGGATTTTATAGCAGAAATAAGAGGTATTTCTAATAAAAAAGAAAGAGTAAAAGAAATAGTTAAAATTTGTAGTTTAGAAAAAGTAATTAAAAAAGATATAGGAGAACTTTCTAAAGGGTATAAACAAAGAGTTGGGTTAGCTCAAGCAATGATTCATAATCCAGAAATTTTGATTTTAGATGAGCCGACTTCAGGGTTAGATCCTAAACAAATAGTTGAAATTAGAAGTTTAATTAAGGATTTGGGAAAGGAAAAAACAGTTATTTTAAGTACTCATATTTTATCTGAAGTAGAAGCAACTTGTACACAAGTTTTAATTATTAACAATGGAAAAATAGTTATTTCAGGAACTCCTAAAGAATTGCAAAACATGTCTCAAGGAGAAAGTAGAATATTTGTTAAAATTAGAGGAAATGAAAATATAGTATTACCTAAAATTCAAACAATATCACAAGTAAAAGAAGTCAGTGTCATAGAAAGAAATAATGAAATAATTACTTATGAAGTTTTTACTAAAGAAAAAAATGAAAAAATATGTGAAGAAATATATTTTTTAACCCGTGATAATGGATGGAGTCTTTTAGAATTAAAACCAGAAAAAACTACATTAGAAAATATTTTTTTGAGTTTAACAGCATCTTAAGTGGTACAAATATAAAATAAATTTAATTTTGAAAGATAATATGGAGCAAAAAACACACACCTTAAAAAAATTGTTCATGTTTTTAAAACCACATAAATGGATATTAATAGCAGCTACTTTTTTTGCTATTATTAAATCTGTTACAGGATATATTATTCCTTTTTTTTTGGGAAAAATTATTGATGGTATTAAAGAAAATAAATATTCTTTAAAAGAATTAAATTCTTTTTTCTTGTTTCTTATTATTTTGTTTTTGTTGCTTACGATTGTTTATTTTTTACGAACATTTTTACCTCGTTTATTAGCTAATAAGGTAAAAATGGAAATAAGATCTCATTTTTATAATCATCTTTTAAAATTAAGCAATTCTTTTTATGATAAAAAAAGAATTGGTGAAATTATTTCAAGACTTATTAATGATATTGAACAAATAGAAACTCTTGTAGGAAATGCTATTCCATCTATTGTACTTAACATAGTTAATTTTATTCCTTTTTTAATTTTTGGATGGATTACAAGCAAAAAACTAACTTTTATTACTTTTTTAACTTGTGTAATTTATGCAATTCTTTTAAAAATATGCTTGCCTATTATAAAAAAACAGAGTAAAAATTTACAAAAAAAAATATCTGATATTTCTGGTGAAGCAACAGAAAAAATAGGTGGAATAAAAGTAATTAAATCTTTTGTTTTAGAAAAAAAACAAAGTTAAATTTTTTTAAATTTTTTAAAAAAATATTATGATAATTTTTTAAAAAAAGCAAAAATTGGTTCTATTTTTCAATCTTTGCATGAAATTTTACAACATTTAGGAAAAATAATTGTTCTTTGGGTAGGTATTTATTTAGTTTTTAATAATCAAATTTCTATTGGAAGTTTAGTAACTTTTTTATTATATTTGCCTCTTATTTATAGTCCTATTGCTACTCTTTCAGAAATGTCTATTGAAATTGCCACAAGTTTAGCATCTACAGAAAGAGTTTTTGAATATTTAGATATTAGTTCAGAAATTGATATTGAAAAAACTGTAAATTTGCCAATAAAAGGAAAAGTAGAATTTAAAAATGTATCTTTTAATTATTCTAAAAATTCTTTAAAAAAAGTTTTAGAAAACATTTCTTTTATAGGTTCAGCAGGAAAAACAATTGCTTTAGTTGGTTACAGTGGATCTGGCAAAAGTACTTTAATGGATTTAATTTCAAGATTTTATGATCCAGATGAAGGACAAATATTAATTGATGATGTTGATATAAAAAAAATAAAATTGTCTTTTTTACGACAAAATATCGGTGTAGTAATGCAACAAAGCATTCTTTTTTCTGGAACAATTGAAGAAAATATTAGATTAGGTAATTTTGATGCTTCTTTTGAAGAAATAAAAGAAGCGTCAAAACAAGCTAATGCTTATGATTTTATTATGAATTTTGAACAAGGGTTTAATTCTATTATTGGAGAGCATGGAAAAACATTATCAATGGGACAAAAACAAAGAATTTCTATTGCAAGAACATTTCTTAAAAATCCTAAAATTTTAATTTTTGATGAAATAACTTCTGCTTTAGATGCAGAAAGTGAGTCTTTGATTCAAAATGCTATTCAAAAATTAATGAAAGATAGAACTACATTTATTATTGCACATCGTTTATCGACTATTATAGAAGCAGATATAATTATAGTAATGAATAAAGGAAAGTTTGTTGAAAAAGGAACTCATAAAGAACTTTTAGAAAAGAATGAATTTTATGCTTCTTTATATAATAAACAATTTAAAAATGTTATAAATAAAAAATTATAAATTTTTCATCACAAAAAAAATTAGGTGTTTATATTATTAAAATTATTAAATTAGGTCTTTTTATTATATTATTGTTAACTCCTTTTTTATCTACTCATATATATCCAGATTATCTTTTTTTTTATTCATATTTTAACTACACTTTTATTTGTTATTTGGCTTATTTCATCTTTAAAAAACCAGTATTTTCAAGTTGTAGCTATAAATAAAATTCCTTTTTTTCTTTTCTTTTTTTCTTTATTTATTTCTCTTTTTTATTCTATTCATTTTTATGAAACATTATTAGAAATAATGAAAATAATTAGTTATATTTTGATTTTTCATCTTTTTGTTTCTGTTGTAAATTTTGAGCAAAGCAAAAAATTTATTTATATAATACTTATACCTTCTTTTGTTGTTTGTTTATATGGTTTTTTACAATACTTTTTTATTTTTAAAACATCTAATTTAGTTTTTGATTTTTCTTTGGGAGATATAGTTAAAAATAGTTTAGAAAGAAAAAGAATTTTTTCATTTTTTCTTTTACCGAATACATTGGCTGGATATATTGTTATGCTTATTCCATTATCCGCAAGTTGCTTTATGATATATAAAAAACAAAAAATGTTGTTTTTTATGCTTTTGATTTTTTTATTTATATCTTTATTTCTTACTCTTTCTTTAGGTGGATGGATAAGTTTAATTTTTTCTTTTTTTATATTTTTATGTCTACTTGGAAAAGTGAAAAATATCTTATTTTTTGAAACAGGGATAAATTGGTGTAATAAGATGTTTTTTTTGAAAGAAAAAAATCCTGCTATAAATAACAAGGAAAAATTATTTAAAATAAAAAATATTAAAAATATTTTTATTGTTATTTTTCTATTATTCATTATTTTATTTTTTATTTTTTTGTGTCGGAAAAACGATATAATTGGGTATAATCCAATTATGTCTCGTTTTCGCACATCAATAGATACTTTAAAAATAATTAAAGATTATCCATTTGGTACTGGTTTTGGTACTTTTTCAAGTATTTATCCAAAATACAAATCAATTGAATCTGGAACTATGCAACATTGTCATAATTCTTTTTTAGAGTTAACATCAGAAATTGGCATTCATGGTTTTTTCTTTTTTCTTTTATTTCTTTTTTGCTTAATAAATTTTATTTTTAAAAAAATTAAAAGTTTGGATTTTGAAAATAAAATTCTTTGTTTTGGTTTTATTAGCGGAAGTATAGGTTTTTTAATTCACAATTTATTTGATTTTGATTTTTATATTCCTAATCTTAGTATTTTAGCCGTAATTTTTTTAGGGTTTCCTTTAATGTTTTTAGAAAAGAAAAAAATAGAAATTAAAAGCTCTTTTAAAAAATTTATAATTATTTTTTTTGTCATTATTTCGTTAATTTATTTAAGTTATATTTTTTGTGTTTATCAAAGTGAAGTTCATTTTAATAAAGCAAAAAATATTTTCAAAGATAATATAGATAGATCTATTGAAGAATATCAAATATCTAAAAAATTAAATCCTTTAAATTATCTTCCTTATGCACATTTAGGATATTGTTATAAATTTAAAGGTGAAATTTTAAAAGCTATTGATGCGTATTCTCAGTCTATTAAACTTAATCCACATCTTCCTTATTTACATAAAGATATAGGAATTTTGTATTTACAAAAAGGAGATATGAATAAAGCAATTTTTGAAATTCAAAAAGCAAGTGAATTATATCCAAATAATGCTTATTATCATTTGTTATTAGCAGTGATTTATAAAAAATTACATTATAACAATGATTTTTTAAAAGAGTATAAAAAAGCACTTTTTATAGAAAAAGATATTGAAAAAATTAATCAAGAATTTGAAAAAATTTTTATGAATTTTTCACAATGAAAAAATTTGAAGGTTTTTTGGAATAGGCTTTAAAGTCAGAACATATAAAAGTAGTGAAAAAGAAGAAGTTTTATCATGTTAATTTATAACCATTTTTTAAAGATATAACAGATAAATAATGCTTGCTAAAATTTTTTTTATGATATAATAATATTAACCATTAGAGAAAATTAATGGTTGTTTCAATGAAAAATAAAAAAGAAAACAAAGGAAGTAGTAGCATGAAAAACATCTATGTAACACAACCATTTCTTCCTCCACTAGAAGAATTTGTGTCGTATCTGGAACAAATCTGGGAGAACAAATGGCTTACCAATGACGGACCATTTCATCAGGAATTGGAAAAAAAACTGGCTGAGTATTTGGGAGTTAAGCATCTTGCTTTGTTTGCTAATGGCACTCTTGCTCTTGTTATAGCACTTCAGTCATTACGAATTACCGGTGAGGTTATTACTACTCCGTTTTCTTTTGTTGCAACCGCACATTCTCTTTTGTGGAATGGCATAAAACCTGTTTTTGTTGATATTCATCCCGAAACATTCAATCTTGATCCGGAAAAGATCGAAGCGGCAATCACACCGCATACTACTGCAATTTTGCCGGTACATATATATGGAAACCCGTGTGATGTAGAAAAAATACAAAAGATTGCTGATACATATGGTTTGAAAGTCATTTATGATGCGGCACATGCGTTTGGAATCAACTATAAGGGTGAGAGCTTGTTGAAGCATGGAGATCTGTCAATATTGAGTTTCCATGCAACAAAAGTATTCAATACCTTTGAGGGTGGTGCTATAGTTTGTTCTGACGCTAAAACGAAAAAACACATTGATGACCTGAAAAATTTTGGCTATTCCGGTGAAGTTACCGTAGTAGCGACTGGAATCAATGGAAAAATGAATGAAGTACAAGCAGCATTTGGCCTGTTGCAACTCAAGTATATTGATAAAGCAATTGATAGTCGCCGAGAGATAAATGTACAATACCGGAAACAACTTTTATCTGTTCCTGGTATTTTCTGTCCACCATTACCTGTCGAGGCAACACACAATTATTCGTATTTTCCAATATTGATTGAAAAAGAATATCCATTATTACGAGATGAACTTTATGAAAAACTTCGGCAACATGGGATTTATGCTCGACGCTATTTTTATCCATTGATAAGTGAATTTCCGATGTATAGAGGGTTGCCTTCTGCATTGCAGTCTAATTTACCAGTGGCGAGAAAAGTGGCAGATACCGTGCTTTGTTTGCCAATTTACTCCGCTTTAGAAAATGAAGCAGTTATGAAAATAATATCAATTATTAAAGATAAGATATTATGAAAATTGGCATAATGCAACCATATTTTTTCCCATATATTGGATATTTTCAGTTAATAAAATCTGTTGACAAATTTGTAGTTTATGACAATATCAAGTACACTAAAAAGGGATGGATCAACAGAAATAGGTTTCTACAAAATAGAAAAGCTACTAATTTTTTTATTTCGATAAAGAAAGATTCAGATTATTTAGATGTGAAAGATAGAATAATATCTGTTGATTTTAATAAAATTAAATTGCTTAACAAAATGAAAGAGGCTTATAAAAAAGCTCCGTATTTTAAACAAATATTTTATCTTTTTGAAAAAGTGTTGTTAAATAATGAAACCAACTTGTTTAAGTATATATATTTTTCAATTAAAGAAATATGCAAAGAGTTAAAAATTGAAACTGAAATTGTTATATGTTCAAATATTGGTATAGATCATTCAATAAAGTCTCAAGACAAGGTAATAGATATATGTCAATATTTTGACGCGAGTACTTATATAAATGCAATTGGAGGACAAAGGCTTTATTCAAATGATATTTTTAGAGAACATGGGCTTGACTTGAAATTTATTAAATCAATGCCTATTGAATACCAACAATTTAATAATGCGTTTGTTCCTTGGCTTTCTATTATTGATGTAATGATGTTTAATGATCCCATAGAAATGGGCAAATTGTTGGATAATTACGAATTGATATAAATATGTAAGAAGGGTGAAAAATGTTTACATGGAAAAAACTTGGAAGGGTTTTTAACCCTATTGAAGTTAAAACTATAAGCTGGATGAAAGAATTCGCACAAGCACCTTCAGTTTTAATTTTTGATAAATTTGTTAGAGTCTATTTTTCTTGTCGGCCTTTACCCGACGAAAATGCACAATATGTAAGTTACTCTGGTTATGTTGATTTGAATAGACTTAATTTATTTGAAATACTTAATGTAAGTAAAAATTCGATATTGAAATTAGGTAATTTAGGAGAGTTCGATGAATTTGGAACCTACCCAGTATCTGTAATAAAAAATGGCAATGATGTTTTTGCATATTATGCTGGTTGGACACGGTGCGAGTCTGTTCCATTCAATGTCGCAATCGGCTTTGCAACAAGTCAAGATGAGGGCAAGACATTCACCAAGCTCGGCAATGGTCCTATTTTGTCATATACCATTGATGAACCTTTTGTTCTAAGTGGCCCGAAGATTAGAAAATACAATAATCTGTGGTATCTATGGTATATCGCGGGTAGAAAGTGGAAAGTTGTAGATGAAAGAGCGGAGCCAGTTTATAAGATCCGTATGGCGACTTCGACTAATGGTATAAACTGGACAAAAATCAATAAGGATCTTATTGAAAATAAATTAGAAGAAGATGAAGCTCAAGCCAGCCCAGATGTTTTTTTTTGCAATGGAAAATATCACATGTTTTTTTGCTATAGATATAGTCAGAATTATAGGGGAAAAAAGAACGGATATAGAATTGGCTATGCATTCTCTATTGATTTAATTAACTGGATTAGAGATGATTTAAAAGCAGGTATTGATGTTTCTGATGAAGGATGGGATTCTGAGATGATCAGCTATCCTCATGTTTTTGAATGCGACAAGAGTATTTACATGCTTTATCTCGGAAACCAAGTTGGGCGACATGGTTTCGGTTTGGCTCAATTAGATGGAAAGCTAATCTAAATAGTAGGGTGGTGAGTTTTTATGAAATGGCTAAAAATTGGAAAAATATTTGATCCTACGGAATTTAATTTATCGAATAATTGTTTCCAGTATGCTCAATCTCCTCAAGCACTGGTTTTTGATAATTTCGTAAGGATATATTTCTCTACCAGGGAAAAAGATGTAAAGAACGATAAGTATTTGAGTCATATTTCTTTTGTTGACATGACGAAAAATTTTAAAGAGATAATTAAGGTATCTAAAAATATAGTCATCGAGTTAGGTAAGTTAGGCTGTTTTGACGAGCATGGGATATTCCCGATGAATGTTTTTAGATGCAGAGATAAAATATATGGCTATACCTGTGGTTGGAACAGAAGAGTTTCCGTAGCAGTAGATACCTCAATTGGTTTTGCAATAAGTCAGGATGATGGCATTACTTTTCAAAAGATTGGAGATGGACCCATTCTCACATCTTCATTGCATGAGCCATGTTTAGTTGGTGATCCGTTTGTAAATATTTTTGAAAATACCTTTCATATGTGGTACATCTTTGGCATTCATTGGAAAAAATTTTCAAAGGAAGATGCCCCAGATCGTGTTTATAAAATTGGTCATGCCACATCAAAAGATGGTATTGTCTGGGAAAAAGAAGATGGCAAACAGATAATTACTAATAAATTGAACATTGATGAAAGTCAGGCGTTGCCTACTGTTATCAAGTTTGATAGTAAATACCATATGTTTTTTTGCTATAGACAATCTTTCGATTTCAGGGAGAACAAAAGTAGGGGTTACAGGATTGGCTATGCATTTTCAGATGACTTAAAAACTTGGATTAGAGACGATAAAAATGTGGGAATTGATGTCTCGGAAGGCGAATGGGATTCCGATATGCAATGTTACCCTCATGTTTTTGAATGTGACAGTAAAATATATTTGCTATATAATGGCAATGAGTTCGGGAAATATGGTTTTGGCATTGCGGTGTTGGAATGAGTATTGCAGTCGTAAGTTACAAAATAAAAACAGTTTCTGAAGAAGAAATATGTTCACACTTATATTGTTGCAATAACAATTTTAGTCCGCCACTAATTCAACGGGTTAATATTGATAAATATTCGAAAAAAATATTTGACAAGGCTATAACTTTTGAAGCATGGCATGACAAAAAACTCATTGGCCTTGTAGCTGCATATTTTAATGATTCAAGTGGCTGTACTGGCTACATTACCAATGTGAGTGTAAATTTGGATTTCATGGGAAAGGGAATTGCAACTACTTTAATGAATAACTGTCTTAAATATGCTAAACAATGCGATATTAAAAATATTACGATGGAAGTATTGATAAATAATTATTCTGCAATGTGCCTATACAAAAAGTTTGGGTTTAAAAAAATTGAAAACCAAGGCAATATGGTGTTAATGCAATTAAATTTTTCAGAACAAGGTAAAGGAGAATATCAATGAGAGACTATAACAATGAGTACCAAGACAATAAAGATAGGCAATATGCCTATGATTTTGACTATGTAATTCGTCGTTATATGATGCGCACATTCTTACCGTTCTTTACAAACGGTAAGGCATTGGAACTGGGCTGTTTTGAAGGCGAAACAACCAAATTATACGTTGAGCATTTTGACGACTTAACGGTGCTTGAAGCTGCTGATAGTTTAATTGAGGTGGCAAAAAAAAAAGTACCGGCAAATGTTCGCTTTATTCATTCTACAATTGAAACAGCCAAACTTGAGCCTATTTATGATTCGATTTTTTTAGTACATACATTAGAGCATTTGGATAATCCAATTGAGGCACTTTTGTGCATAGGTAATTGGTTAAGTCCAACTGGTCGACTTTTTGTAGTTGTTCCCAATGCGAATGCTGCATCGCGACAGATCGCCGTAAAAATGGGTTTGATAGAAACCAATAATTCTGTTACTGCGGGTGAGCTTGTACACGGTCATTGTTGTACATACAGCATGGATACTCTTGAACATGAGATTCGCCAAGCAAAATTAAATATTGAATCAAGGGGTGGGGTGTTTTTCAAGCCATTTGCTAATTTTCAGTTTGATCTACTCTTGAAGAATAAGGTAATTGACGAAGGTTATCTTGATGGTTGTTATGCTCTTGGTATGCAGTATCCAGAATTGACAGCTAGCATTTATTTTATATGTACTCGGAAGTGATTAGGCGCAATAGAATATTCCGTTAAGCCGTGTTGCAAGGTCGTAAGATTTAGAAAATGAATTTTGTAGTTTTGAAGTTCAATCACACAATAAAGAAGAAAAATAAATGAGAGAAGTTTTTACTATGGAATTTACCAAATATATTTTTTTGCAACAGATTAATATAATATCTGTTGTGCATGGAGTAGGCTAATGTCCCTCAAACGCAACATTCTCGCCAACTATATTAGTCAAATATATGTTACGATTATTGGCATTGTAATATTGCCTTTGTATATCAAATATATGGGGGCGGAGGCGTATGGGTTGGTAGGATTTTTTGCCATGTTGCAAGTATGGTTCAATCTGCTGGACATGGGATTAACGCCTACTATGGCACGGGAAACGGCACGATTTCGGGGTGGTACAACGGATGCACTCAGTTATCGTCGTTTAGTGCGAGCACTGGAGGGCATATTTTTTGTGGTGGCATTGGTTGGTGGTATAGTTATGTTTGCAGCCGCAGGTTATATTTCTGTTGACTGGTTGCAGACAACACAACTACCAATTGTCGAAGTACAAACAGCAGTGCAATTTATGGCGATAATTATTGCCATGCGATGGATGTGCGGACTGTATCGTGGTATAATTAGTGGATCGGAGCGGTTGGTGTGGTTAGGGAAATACAACTCATTTATTGCCACATTACGCTTTGTTAGCATATTACCAGTTTTGATATTCATTGGTGCAACACCAGCGATTTTTTTTAGATACCAGTTTGGTGTGGCTGTGTTGGAACTGGTAGGGTTGCTTTTTTATGCTTATCGACTATTGCCAATCATTCCTCAAGGCAAGCGGTTATCCTGGTCTTGGACACCACTTAAACCTGTGTTCAAGTTTTCACTCAGTATAGCTTTTACTTCATCAGTTTGGGTGCTAATTACGCAGACTGACAAATTAGTACTTTCTAAGCTATTGTCATTAGCAGACTATGGCTATTTTACTTTGGCAGTATTAGTTGCCAGTGGTGTAATGGTGATTAGTGGACCTGTTAGCGGTGCCATTATGCCACACATGGCAAAATTAGAAGCAGAAGGTGACTATACAGGCGTAATTCGTGTTTATCGGCAGGCAACACAATTAGTTGCAGTAATTGCAGGTGCTGTTTCTATCACAATGGTATTTTGTGCTGAGCCGTTGCTGTGGGCATGGACAGGCAACAAAATTTTGGCACATCAAGCAGCCTCTATTTTAGTGCTTTACGCGATTGGCAATGGCATTTTGGCGGTCTCGGCTTTTCCGTATTATCTGCAATATGCTAAAGGTGACTTGCGATTGCATTTGATAGGTAATATTGTTTTTGTAGTACTGCTGATACCTGTCATCATATGGGCTGCCAGTCAATATGGTGGTGTAGGTGCAGGTTATGTTTGGTTGATAATGAATGTAATTTCCTTTGTTGCGTGGTTACCTCTTGTACATCGTAAATTTGCACCAGGGTTAAATTTGAAATGGTATGTTCAAGATATTCTGATAATTTTTTTAGTTGTTGCGATAGTCGGCTATGGATTAAATTTAATTTTACCACATAATGATAACCGCTGGTGGCAGATAGGTATTGTGATTGGTTTTGGATTAATAGTTATGATGTCTGGATCTATAACATCAACTTTTGTTCGAAAGAGTTTTTGTATGCTGATTAGAGGTAATTTGAATGGAAAAGAAGTGGGATAGTATGATAGATATAAATGCATCAGGTGTGGTTATTTTTTTTGGCACAATGAATGCGATGCCAATGATGTATGCACATGAGTTGAGGAAATTAGGTCAAGATGTTATTTATTTCGTTGATGTTTTTAAAAAGAATGCGTTATGTCGTCCAGAAAATCATTTTCCAAATATTTCTTACCCTTATCCAGACTGGGTGATTGAGTTTATTCTTCCAACTCAATTTATTGTTAATGCATTTCCAAAATTAATTTTGCTATTAATGTTGCAAAAAGCTAATCGTAAAAAAAAATTTGATACTATAAAAGCAGTTTTTTTAGGAGGATCGTTTATATCATTTGTACCATTTTTAAAGAAAGAGACTTTAAAAATATTTCTTTCACATGGTTCAGATTTTGATGTTTGGTGCAATACTCAAAACATATCGTTACTTTCTTGGGGGATGAAACAGCGATCAGTTTTTAAATTTTTTCCATATATTATTACAAGAAAAATAATTAAATTAATAGTGAGTCAAAACTTTAAGTCGGCAAAAAATGCTAATATTTTATTGTACTTTCCAAAAGGACTAAATAAAGTTGGAGATCGATTAATTTCTGAGATTGAAGATTCAGGGGTAACTTATATACCGCGATACGATGCTTCTTTTGAGCAACTTAAGCATGTTAATCGCGAGTTTAAACTTGAGGGAAAAAAGTTAGTGATTTTTTCGGGAGTTAGATTTTTGTATAAAACTTTTCCTGAGGCAAATGAGGAATATTCCAAGGGAAATGATAAAATAATTCATGGGTTGGCTATGTATAAAAAACTTAATAAAAATATTGAGATTCATTTTGTTGAAAAAGGGGAAGATGTTCACTATGCAAAGCTTCTTTGTGATGAGATTGGATTGTCTGATGTTGTTGTGTGGCATAAAGAGATGCCTTTCAATGAGCTAATCAATCTTTATGAATTGGCTGACATATGTTTCGATCAAGTAGGGAAACATTGGATAGGTGCTGGCATGTATGCACTCTATATAGGGAAACCTCTTATTGCCAATGCAAGGAATTTGAGTTTTTTGGGTGAGTCGCCTATCATGAATGCCGAAACTCCGGAGGAGATTTGTAATTGCATGGTTGCGTTAAGCGATTCTTTGTTTAGAAAAACAATATCTGTTTGTTCTAAGAAATTTGCAGAAGAAAAATTGGGGCCATTTGCAGTGCTTGAAAAGTTAGTATTTAATTATGAACACTTGCATTTCGTTTCTGATGACATTAAAGATGAGTAAAAAAAAAATATAAAACATCAAATATAGAGAATATGTATTGAAAAATTATTTATGGGAATTAATTATCAATAAAATAGAGAAAATTTATCAAAATTATGAAAAAAATTAATATTTTAATGGTTATTACAAGCACTGGAATTGGTGGTGCAGAAAAAATTTTTTTTCAAATTATTCAAGGACTTGATAAAAAAAAATATCAAATAGTCGTTTGTTCTCTTAAAAAAAAGGGAGAAATTGCTTTAGAATTAGAAAAACAAGGAATTAAAGTAATTAGTTTAAATACTTTTGATAAAGAAAATTTTTGGGCAGTTTTAGATAGTTTTAGAATTATTATAAAATTAGTTTTTATTTGTTTAAAAGAAAAAATAAATATTATTCATAGCCATCTTTTTAGAGCAAATATTTTCAGTAGAATATCTGGAAAATTAGTAGGAATTCCAGTTATTTCATCAATTCATACTTTGCAATCAGAAAAAAAATATAAACTTTATTTAGAAAAAATAAGTTCTTTTTTTGTAAATAAAATAATCGTAGTTTGTCAAAAAATAAAAGATTTTATGATTGAAAAAGCGAAAATAAATCCAAATAAAATTATTGTTATTTATAATGGAATTAATTTACAAGAGTTTAATATTATTGTTGATAAAAAAAAGATGTATAAAGAATTGAAAATTATAAATGAGCCATATATAATTACTTATGTTGCTCGGTTAGTTTTAGAAAAAGGACATATTTTTCTTTTTGAAGCAATGAAATTAATATTAGAATCATATCCAAATACAATTCTTTTAATTGTTGGAGAAGGTTTTTTATTAAATGAATTAAAAAAAATTACTTATAAATTAGAAATAAGTAAAAATGTTATTTTTACTGGAGTAAAGAAAAATATTCCAGAGATATTGAAAATAACAGATATTTTTGTTTTACCTTCATTGAGAGAAGGTCTTTCTGTAAGTATTTTAGAAGCAATGGCATCTTCTATTCCTGTTATCGCGAGTAAAATTAGTGGAAATCAGGAATTAGTAGATGAAAATACTGGGTTATTAGTACCAGTCAAAGATTCTTTTGCTTTAGCTAAAGCAATAAAAGAACTTTTGGATAATAAAGAAAAAAGAATAGAAATGGGAAAACAAGGAAGAATAAAAGTAGAAAAATATTTTACTTGTGAAAAAATGGTAAAAGAAATTGAAAATTTATATGATTTTTTTTGGGTTCGCTAAAAAACAAAATTTTTAAAGATTTAACCTATTGATCAGCAGTTTTTCTATTAAATTTGCCCTATTCAAAAATATAGAGAAAATTTCTTGACAGAATAAAGAAATATGCTATTTTTTCAACAAAAGGACTGTAATTTTATGTAATATGAATTTTTAAGGAAAAAGCAATGAATCAAGAACTTATGAAAAAAATTAAAGATATAAAAAAAAAATATGAACCTGAAGGATTTATTATTATTGGTGTATTTGGGTCATATGTGAGAAATGAACAAACTCATAAAAGCGATATTGATATTCTTTTTGAAATGAATAGCAATTTTATCCAGAAATATTCTGGATGGGATGTATATGTTCGAATTGAAGAAATAAAAAATGAAATACACCAAATTATAGGACAGTTTGTTGATTTAGCGGATAAAAACGGGTTAAAGAGGGTAGGTAGAAAGTATATACTTTCAGAGGTAGTATATGTCTAAAAAAAGCGATATGGCAAGATTAGAATCTATTCTTGACTATATAGACGATATTGAAAAGATAACTATAAAACATGGTTCAGTTCAAGGCGTGCTTTCGGATATGGAGGGACAATATGCAATTTTGATGTGTCTTCAGCAAATAGGGGAGATTTTAAATAAAATAAAATCTGAAGAATATCGTTCGATTTTACCAATTAAAGGAGCTATCGGATTTCGTAATGTTATTGTACATGATTATAATGGAATTAATTTGTCTGTTGCAAAACTAACCATAGAACAACAAATTCCTGAATTACGAAAAACAATTCAAAAAATCATGAAGCATGATAATGATTAATATCAAGTGTAGTTTTTTATTTTGTTAAAAACCAAGTCATTGGATAATTAATAGAATTTTTAATTTCTTTAATTTTTTCTTCATTAGATGAAATTAGTACTAATATCCCTAAATTAGTAAATAAAGCAAAAAAAAGACTATTATTTTTTTCTGCAAGTTCATAAATTTTTGGTAAATTAGATTTCATTGTCAAAATTTTTAAAGTACAATTTTCTTTAGGAATAAAATCTTCTATAAATTTTTTCTTTTCAATTTCATTTTTTAATTCTCCATCTAATTGAAATTCATTTGGATGAAAAATAATAATACCAGATTCATTTAATCCTAAAAGATTTGCTCCTATATTATTAACATAAATTACATTTGTAGCAAATTCTGGAATTATAATATTTGTATCTTTTTTAATATAAGTTATTTTTATATTTTGTTTTTTTCTGATTGGTAAAGTAATTTTTTCTATAGTTCCAAAATCTACTTTTGTTAAATTAAAAAATGGATTGTCTACAATTCGATGTAAAGGATACCCAACATTATATAAAGACATATTATTTGACCCATATTCAAAATAACTTTTATTTATTTTATTTTTTATTTTATATATTTTTGAAGAAAATGTTCCTTCTTTTAATGAATTATAACCTAATCCACCTTCAGCAATAAAATCTTTTAATGTTTTTTTTTGACTTAATGGTTCAATAAATAATTCAAAACCATTTAATTGTTGATATAATTTTTCTAAGGTAATTTCAGCAGAAACACTAATTATATTTTCTTCTATTTTTTGTATTGTGAACATTTTTAAATTTCCTTGTATTTTTAACTTTTAACTAATTTTGGTAATAATAAAGGAATATCTTGTATTTCTATTTCTATTCCGGATTCTTTAGCACCTTCTTTTAAATTAACAAAACAAGTTGGACAACTTGTTGCAATTAAATCAGCTTTTTTTTCAAAAGCTTCTTTTATTTTTTCTGCAGCAATTTTACGAGAAAGTGATGGATAAGAAGCCATTAAAGGGCCTCCACAACAAATAGATTCTTTTCTATTATAATCAAATTCTAATAATTCAAGTTTTGGAATAGATTTTAGTATTTTTCGTGGTTCTTCATAAATTCCACTATGTCTCCCTAAATCGCAACCATCAGCATAAATTACTTTTTTAGAAAAATCTTTAAAACTAATTTTACCTTCTTTGATTAAATCACTTAATAATTCTGTAATATGTTTTACTTTAAATTCTTTGCTTAATTTTTTTTTAAAATTTTTATAACAACCAGAACAAGAAGCAAAAATTGTTTCTACTTCAAGTTCTTTAATTTTTTCTATATTTTGTTTTAAAAGATTATTAGCTTTTTCTATTTCTCCCATTTTTTCTAATGGATCTCCACAACAAACTTCATCATTTCCTAAAATAGTATAATCAAATTTAATCATATCAAGAATTTTTGTAATTGATTTGGGAATTCTATTAGAAGAATAAGAAGCAGAACATCCAACAAAATAAAGATATTTACTTTTAGTAGATTTTTTAGAAGTCCATAATCCTCTTTCTTCTTTTTTTTCAGCAAACGGATTATATTCTTTTTCAATATTATTTCGTATTATTTTTTGAGATTGAGGCAATTTATCCATTTCAACAATTTCTTTTTTTATGGTTGTCATAATTTCTTCATAATTAATTCCAGTAGGACACATTTGAGAACAATTACCACATTCTGAACAAGCATAAATAGAATCTATTATTTCATTATTATAAGGAAGTTTTTTTTCATAAATATTTTTTAAAATTAACATTCTTCCTTTAGCTGAAAAACTTTCAAAACCAATTTGTTTATTTACTGGACAACCAAATTTACAATAACCACAGCTTGCACAAGTATATATATCTTTTATAAATTCTTTCATTATCGGAGTTTTCCTCCTATTATTTTCAATCCAAATCTAATAAATTTTTTAGGAAGAGAATTTACTACTTTTAAAACAAAAAAAACAAAATCAGGAGAAATGCTCATTAGCATCATAAATAAATCTTGAAAAATACCAGGAATTCTTATTTGTGTAGTTTTTGAAGGATTCAAAATATTATGAGGATCTAAATTTTTTCTTATTTCTTTCATAATTTTGAAACCATTTTTATGTATTTTTTCCATATGAGGAGTATTGTATAATCCAATTCCATAGATACAACCTTTATTTTTATATCCTATGTTTGTAATAGGTTTTGTATATGAAAAAACTTTAAAAAAATCGCTTTTATTTCTTTCATCAGTAAAAAGTATTGGTAAAATAGTTACCATTTCATTTGTATTAGCCATAACTTCTATTGCACATTTTCTGTTTATAAACAATTTTTGTAATTCTTTTAAAGTAGATTCAATAAATTTTATAGGAACTTGAATTTCTGGAGAAAAAATTGTAGGACCTAATTTTTTTATACTTAAAACACTTTTAAATCTGTTTTCCCATTCTTCTATTGCTAAGTCATTAGAATAAATTTCAGATTTTTTACAAATTTCTTTAATTTTTTCTTCTAAAATATCAAGTTTTTGTTTTGTTCCATTAATAGTTAAAATAACAGTTAATTCCTTTTCAGGAAAATGATGATTATTTTCATTTAAACATTTTACAAAATTTTTATCTATAAAAGATAAATAATAAGGTTTTAAATTAGATATTTTTTGAAAAGCTTCTATTCCTTCATCTATATTGTTAAATCCAAAAATAAAATGCTTTTTATTATTAAGAGGAAATGTTTTTAAAGTTACTTCTGTAATAATTCCGAGCGTTCCTTCAGATCCAACAAAAAACCAAGAATTATAGGGATTTGTTTCAATAATTTTACCATTTGATAAAATGACTTGCATAGAAATAATTTGATCTCCGCAAGTATTAAATTTTGAAACTCCAATTCCGCCAGCACCACCTGTAGCAATAAATCCACCAATAGTAGCAGAAGGACTACTACTTGGATTAGCTCCTACTTGAAAATTTTCTTTTTCAAGATAATCCATTAAATGTTTCCAGATAACGCCAGATTGAACTTTTATATATTCATCTTCTTTATTAAATTCCAATATTTTGTTTAAACTAGATACATCTATTACTATACCACCTTCTATAGGAATAGTTCCACCTAATGCCCAAGTTCCGCCTGCTCTTGTTGTTATTGGAATTTTTTGATAAAAAGCGTATTTTAAAATCTCAGAAATTTCTTGCGTGGTTTTAGGTCTTATAACCATGTTTGGTTTTAAAAAACCATAAGCATTTAATAATTCTTCTGGCATTGGGGCTAAATCTTTTGAATAACATAAAATATTTAGATCATCTTTTGCTATATTTTCTTTATTTATAATTTTAGAAATTGTTTCATACATAATTTTCTCCATAAAATGGCTTTTAATTATATTTTCAAGATAATTTTGTCAAGTTTTTTTTAAAAAATTGTGATTACTAAATCAAAATGTTAACGATAATTACTAAATAG
>JBDRGX010000057.1:0-12793 GCA_043817485.1 bacterium | reverse complement strand
AACAGAAGATTCTTTATTTAATAATATATTTTGATTTTCTTTTTTTTCTTCTGTGTTAGTTAAAATTGGGTTTTCTGAATAAATAAAGTTTACCATGAAAAGCAAACTAAATATAGATATAAAAATTCTCATATACGATCCTCCATTTTATAAGCATTTTATAATAAATAAACTTATATAAAATAATTCAAAAACTTTATAATTAAAAAATTAATTTTCTAATTTATTTTTTTACCCATTATTAGCAAAATCTTCCGGCTTAATAGTTTTCAAAATATTTTTTAATTTTTTTGCTTCTTGTTCATCTAATGGTTTTATTATTTCTACAGCAGTTTTTAACACTTCTTCTTCTACATAAATAGGAGCATTTAGTTTTAATGCTATAGCAATAGCATCGCTTGGACGAGAATCAATTTCAAAGAGATTATTTCCAAACTTAAGAATAATTTTAGCATAATATATAGTATCTTTTATTTCTGAAATAATTACTTTTTCACATAAAATATGAGTTGTATTAAGAATATTTTTTATTAGATCATGTGTAAAAGGTCTTGGAGAAGATGTTTTTTCTACTTCCATAGCAATAGCATTTGCTTCAAACATTCCTATCCAAATAGGTAAAAGCTGGGTATTGTCAATATCTTTTAAAAGAACTACTGGCATATTGGTTTTTGGGTCTATTCCTATTCCAGAAACTTTCATTAATTGCATAATACTCCTTTTTATAAAAATTTAAAAATAAAATTTATTATAAGTAATATAAAAAGTTTATTTTGGAATTTCTATTACTAAACCAGGATAAATTAAATTTGGTTTTTTGATAATATTTTTATTTTTTTCATATATTTTATGCCAAAAAATTTCTTTTCCATAAATTTTTTTAGCAATTTTACGCAAATATTCATTTTTTTTAATTGTATAAAATACTTTCAAAGATAAAGAAGGTTCTTCTTTATTAGGAAGTATTACAATAGGAATTTCTATTTGTTCTTTTTGTTTTCCTTGTATTATATTTTCTTCTTCTTTTTTAGGAAGTATGACAACAGGAGTTTCTATTTGTTCTATTTGTTTTTTTTCTATTTTTTCTTCTTTTATTTCAACTGTTGAAATTACTTTTTTATTTGAAGATAAAGCAATTTTTTCTAATTTTAAACCCATTGAAATATGATGAAGAAAAGCAATATTTTCTGGAACAAAAGCATAATCTAAATTTATAATAACATTTTTAAAATTAACTTTAAAACCAGTTCCAAAACTAAGATTCCATCTATTATTTTTAAGCATTTTTATATATCCCATTCTTAAAGCCAAAATATCTTTTATAACAAATTCTGTTCCTGTTTGTATTTTTCCCATTTCACCATCTCCAGATGAAGAATCAAAATCAAATGTTTCAATTACCTTTGTTTTAATTTTAACCATATCTTGTTGATAAGAAATACCTGTTTTATAATTTATTTTTTTTGCTAATTCTGTATCATTTATATTGCTATAAAGATAAGTTGGATTATATGTCCATGAAAGACTATTTTTAATATTTTGAATATTAATGCCTATTCCAAAGTTTTTATAAGTATATAATAAAGCTCCATCTATACTATATCCTGTTGCTTGAGATAAATTCATAATATTTTTTTGAATAAATTTAAAATTTCCAGCAATATAAAAATTATCATAAAGTTCTTCACATAAAGAAATTGTATAAAGATTATCTGAATAACTTCTTTTTTCTAAAGAATTTTTTGTCCATAAACGAATATCTTCAATATCTGGTTGAATTTTAGTAGTAAAGTATATATTTGGAATAAATACTCTGAAAAAACTTAATCCTAAATATCCAAATGTTCCTATGGAAAAAGCAGAAATAAATGTATCAAAACTTCCTATTCCATAAAGATTAGAATGCATAGAAGAAAATTCAAGATATTTAATTTTTGAAAGACCAGCTGGATTCCAATAACAACAAGTAGCATCATCTGCTAATCCAACAAAAGCACCACCTAATCCATAAACTCTCGCACCAGTTCCCATATTTAAAATTTCATTTTGATAGCGAATAGATTCTTGTTCGGAAAAAGCATAAGAAATTATAAATAATAAAATATAAAAATATATCCTTTTAAACATTTAATCTCTTTTTATTTTTTTAAATTTTTTTAATATGGTTCATCTAACCAATAATATATTTTCCAAAGTTCATTTGTTTCAGTTCCAAGATTAACTAATTTGAATTGAGCAGTTTTATTAGCACTAAACCCACTGTTAGAACTATTAGCAATTTCTGCATAAATAATTAATTGATAATCAACATCAATTTTTACAACATATTTCTTATATACATCTTGAAATTTTTCAGCACTTTGTAGTTTTGGAGTAAGAATTAATTTAATACTTTTTACTTTTATTCCATTTTTTTCTTTATCACTAAATAAATTTGTAGTGCATTGTTTTTCTAATTCATAATCCCATTTTTGTCCTGGTTCTAAAGAATTTTTTGTTTCTTTACTTTCAAATTGAAATTGATGATTAGGAAGATTATCATAAGGACTTACAAAACATTCCATATAATCTTCTAAAAGTTTTGATTCATATGCTCTTGCTAAATTAAATAAAACATTTTCTGGAGTATTAGGATTTTTCTTTTCATAAGATGAAGTAGATGGATTTTCTGATAAATGTTTATCAAAATCAAATATATATTTCCAAGGAGAATTATTACTACAACTTGAAAATAAACAAAAGAAAATAGATATAAAAATTAATTTAATTATTAATTTTTTCATTAGGATTTTCCTCTTTTTTTGATTGTACTGATGTTTGAGAAAATACATCATAATTTAAACTAAAAGCATAATTATAAAAATTACGAGTTTGTTTTTTACTTCCCAATAGTTTATTAACATCTATACTAAAAGAAAATTTTTGCAAATTTAAAATTGATTTTAATGTAATTTGATGATAAAAATCATCTTCTTTTTTCAACCATTTATCAGTTGTTTTATTATATTGAGAATATTTTTGATTAAAGAAAAAATCATAGTTTAAATCAATATTTTTCAAAATTTTATTTAAGATAATTTTATAAGTAGAAGAAAATTTATGTATATATGTTTCATTTGTTTTATTTTTTTGTGTATTTTCATAAGAATTAGAATAATTATGAGAAAAATTATAAGATACAGAATTTTTCATATTAGGACTAAAAGCATAATTCATTAATGAATCTAAATTATAAGAAGTATATTGAATATTAGGATATTTTTGATATTTGTATTCAGAAAAATCAGAAAGAGAAATTCCACTTATATTAAAATTAAGTTTTTCGTTAAATTTTTTAAAAAATGTAAGGTTATATTTTTGGGTAAATTTATCGTTATTATTTTGTGAATAAGAAGATGTTATATAATTAGTAATATATGTAGTATCATCAAAAGAAAATTCTAAATTACTTTTATCGTTTATTAAACAAGTATATTTTAATGTATAATTTTTATTAAATACTTCATTAGTATCTGTTAAATAAAAATTTTTTAAATTATGACAAAGAGTTCTTTTGAAAAAATGATAGCTTATTTTAAAAGAATTTTTTTCTCCAACTTTTCTTTTAAATATTTTTTTTGTTTCAAAATTTATTTCTGGAGAAAAAGAATTATGTAAAAAGTAATTTAAAGTATCTAATTTATTAATATAATTTTCTGTTTTTAATTCTATATTTTCTTTAAAATTAAAACTTATTTTTTTATAAATAAAATTTAAATTATAAGAAAGATTATGTTCTAAAGTATTTTTTGAATTAATTTTTGTTAATAAATATTTATTTTTGTTACTTGTATATTTATAAGTAAAATCTAATTTAGGTAAATCTAAAATATTTTTTATCCCTAAATTTGTTAATCCCAAATTTATATTTGCACTATTTCCTTTATTATCTTTTTTTTCTCTTGTCATATATTCTAAATATTGAGATTGATTGATATTAGTATCAAAATTACAATTCCAAAAAATTATTGGTGTTTTATAAGAAAAACTTGATTTTATAAAATGAGAAGTATCTTGTTTAGGACTGTTATTTATTAAATAGTAATGTTGATTATGAGATACATTATAATTTAAAGAAGTTGTTATTTTTTCTGTTGTATAAGATACGCAAGGATTAAAAAATAAATTATTTCCTTTATTATTTGGATTTGCAGCAGCATATATTTTTGTAATTTTTATATTCATATAACGTTGTTCTACTGGAAAAAGTTTGTTTTCTTCTTTCCCTTCCATATAAGCACTTTTTTCTGGACAGTTTTTTTTGCTTAATTTATATTCAAAATAGCCATTAGAAAGATCAGATTCTTTATTAAATATTAACCAATAATATTTATTTGCTTCAAGATTTTTTTTTTCTATAATTTTATAATTAAAAAATGTATTAGATATTAGAGAACTTTCTAATGTAAATTCTTGTTTTGCAGATAAATCTGGAGAGGAAAATTTATCTGGAGCAAAAAATATTTTAAAATTTTCAGGATTTTTTTCTTTTTGAATTTCTATCCAAATATTATAATTTCCACTTTCTTCAATATAAAATTTAATAGCTCTAAAACAATCATTTTTAACTAATTCTGTTTCTTCCTCATTATTTTTATTTTCAAAAATTAATATTGTTTTTTCAACAGCTTCTTGTATTGGATATTTTTGTTCTGAAATGCCGAATCCATCAATTAAATTTAAGTTTAATTGATCTGTTAATTTTAATAAATTATTATTAGATAAACTTATATTAGTAGTTTTATTTCCATATTCTGTTTCTTGAAAATTACCGAATAAATTAAATATAATATTTGTTTTTTTACTTTGAATGTAAGAAGTATTTAAGGATAAATTATAATAATTTTCTTTAGTATTAATTAAATTTTTTTTCTTAGTACTATAATTAAGCCCATTTTCTATTTTTAATTTTGGTGTATTTATAAGTACAAGATTTGTATTAGTTGTTATTTTCCAAGAAGATGCTGTTGTATCAAATTGCGAATTAAAATTTTTTAATCCATATTTTTTTTGTTTTTCTTCTGTAGAAAAAATTGGATTAGTAAAAAACATAAAAAATACCATTATAAAAATTAATATATTTTGCATTATTTTTCCTATTTTAAACAATTATTTTTTCAATTTTCATTTTCTGTTTTTTTTATTGTTTTCCTATATTTTCTATTTTTATTGTTTGTGAATTTTCTGAAATAATATTTTCATATTGTTTTTGATAATTATTATTAGTATTGTTATTTGCAATATAACATTCTTCAACAAAAACTTTTTTAATATTATTTGGATGATTATAAATACCAAATAATTTCATTCCAGTAATATTATTTCTTTTTATATCTAACATAGAATTTTCAATATATATTCCATAACCATAAGTAGAATTATTTATTTCATTTTCTTTTATTAATGTTTTAGAATTTAAACTCCAAACAGCAGCATAAATATTATTTTCAAAAGTGTTATTTTTAATAAGTATAGGTGAAGTATTGCTTTGTATTTTAATTGTTGGAGAGTTTTTAAGAAATATTGCTTCTCCATTATTTTTGAAAAAATTGTTTTGAATTATTGGAGATGATTCTACAACATATATTCCTTTTCCACCAGTAAAATCTTGATAATTTTCTCCATTTCCTCCACCAGATTGTAATATTTCATTGTTTTCTATAAGAGCCTTAGAATTCTGTAAATAAATAGATCCATTTTCATCAAAAAGTCCATTTTTTTCTATAATACAATTTTTAATTTGCGGTGAAGATGAAATACATTGAATAGCCCATTTAGCATATTTAATATGACAATAATTTAATTCTCCTTGACTTTCGGGATAAAATTTAATACCAGACCAATTTCCACCCATACCTTTTTTATTCTCAAATTTTTGCACATTTTGTAAAAAAGATTTTTCATAATTTGTATAATCATATTCAGATCCTGAAAAAGCAAATTTTGTATGAGTAGAAATAAAATATATTTTATTATTTTTAACTCCTTCTGCTTTTAAAACACCTTTTACAATTATTTCTATTAATTCATTGCTTATATTAGATTTATCTCCATATAAATTATGTTCATCTAAATTTGCTTGAATATAAATAATAACACCTGGTTCAATAATTAAAGAAACTCCTTTTTCTATTACTAAATCACCTTTAATTAAAAAAGCAGAATTTTCTTCTTTTTTCCAAATTGTATTTTCTCTAATATATCCTTTTATTGCATGATATTTTTTTTCATTAGGTAAAACTACAGAAATATAAATTTGGTCTGATGTTATAAATCTTCCATCACTTACTTCAACATTGATTAAATATTCTCCACTTGTTTCTTTTGGAGCTGTCCATATTACAGTATTTTTATTACTTTTTTGTTCAGAAAAAGTACCTGCTTTTGATGACCAAGTATATTGTAAATTATTTTTATCTAAGTCTTTTGTTTCACAAGTAATATTTATTTTTTCTCCTCTTATAACCCACCAATTATCTGCTTTTAAACGAAAAACTATTGGTGCATTTTTATTACAACCTTGACATCCAGCAAAAAAACAAATAATTAAAAGAAGAAATAAATAATGTTTTTTCATTTTTTCCTTTTTATGAAATTTTTTCTAATTAAAAAATTCCAATTTTTTTTGATATATTGTTTAAAAATTAAATATATATTTTCTAATGTTAAATAAATTTGTCAAATAAATCTTTATAAAAAGTTTTATTTGATTTCTTTTAATGTAGGTTGAATAAAATTTTTGCTCCATTTTCTATAATCACTTAATTTCCATCCTTTTTTTTTATTTTTTGTTTTTCCTAATGCTAATTCTTCAATTCCACAAATAGGTTTTTTGCAAACTAAACAAGATCCATTACAAGGAGCAATAGGTTTGAATTTATCTCCATCTTTTGCATAAATAGGAATATTAATTCCTTCGCAATTTATAGAACTCATAAATTCTTTATTTAATCCAATTGGGTTGTTATTTTTTATTTTAAATTCCATACATAAAGCAAAAGTTATATTTTTTTTATCACATTCTTCTCTTAAAAAAGAAAAAATTTTACGTCTATAATCTAATTGAGCATGTAAATGTAAATCTATAGTTTCATTGTACAATTTTCCATAATCATAAACTACTCCCCAACCAAAATTAGATAAAAAACTCATTGTTTTTTTTTGTACAGATAAAGGAATGTCTAAACAACTTGCTATAATATGCTTTGTTCCAAAAACTATAGATATATTAATTAATTCTTTAAGATCGTTTTTATTATCTGTAATATAAGGAATTATGGGATCTATTCTACAAACAGAATGAATATTTTCTTTAGATAATATTTTTAAATTATTTAAAAGGTCTTTTACTGAAGCAGCTCCTGGGCAAAGAAATTTATGTAAATCTTCTTTTAAAGTTAAAATAGAAATTTGTCCAAATGAATGTTTTTGTTTTTTTATCATTGAGATTACAGAACTTGGAATTATATTTTTTGTAATAAATTCAATTGGAATATTTCGAGAAGTAAATTCATTAATAATTTTTTCAGAAAGACAATATTTTTGATTGATTGGTTGAAAAGGATCTGTTACGGGAGACAAATATCCTGCACTTACAATAAAAAGACTATTAAGTTGATTTGCTATTATTTTATCAAAATTTTCACAAACTGTAATAATTTTTTTTTTGTGATAAAGTTCAAAAAATCCCCAATTAAAAGCAGAAGTATAACACATAAAACAATTATGAGAACAACCATTATAAGGATTTATTAAAAGTCTTTCTGCCGTACATTCTCTTTTTCCTTGCCACCAACCATGAAGTAATTTATGAGACTGAACTAAAATATGTGGTAAAGGATCTGGAATAACAGAATAAGTTTTTGTTATTTTATTTAAAGTAATTTCAATTTTATCCATTTAATTACCTTTGAAATACCAATACTTCCTAATATAAATAAAAAAGGTTCTATTGGTGCTCTTAACCTTATATCTCCATAGAAAATAAGAGTGATAAATAGAAAGTATAAAATACTAAAATTTAAAATTAAAAAATTATTATTTTTTAAAGAAAAACAAAATCCAATAATAATAAAAGGAAGTAAAATTCCATAAGAAAATAAACCAATTATTTTATATAAATTAGATGTTTTGGAATGATACGATCGTTTATCATAATCCCAAAATCTTAAAAATTTTTTAAATTCCAAAAAAACAAATTTTTTAGGATTATTTTTAATCCAATTAAATCCTAATTGATAATAAAATTTATCTTTTTCAACTTCTGTTAAAGCATCAATTTTTTTTTTTAAAATATTATTTTCTTTCCATAAAGTATTATTTGGAGAAACCCATTTTCCATCTAAACACCATTTATTATTTCCACCCCAAAAAGTAATACCTCCATTTGTTGTTCCTAAAACTAAATTATGATGAACAAAATAATTTCTTATTATCCAAGGAGAATTTACTAAAATAGCTAAAAAAAGTATTATACCCCATTTATAAAAACCTTTAACTAAACTAAATTTTTTTATAAACCAAAATAAAATAAAAAAATGGAAATATAAAAATACTGGACGAGTTAATATTGCAAGTCCTAAAATTATACCAGATATTACTTCTTTTAATTTTTGAGTATTATCTAAATTTAAAAGAAATAATATAAACAAAGTAAAAAGAAAAATAAATAAAGTTTCAGTTAAAAAACAAGCATTTAAAAAAATAGCAAGTGGATAAATAGCATATAAATAACTTGAAATTAAAGATTTTTTTTTATTTAAAAATTTATTAGCAATTAAATAAGTAAATATAACTGTAAAAGAACCTAATATTGTTTGTATAAATTGAACGATAAATTTACTTTGTCCAAAAATAAAATAAATACTTGATAAAAAAGCTGGATATAAAAAAGGTCTATAAGAAGTTGGTTCTCCAGCAATAAAACAAAATCCATGTTTTTTAAGTAAATTTAAAGCTAAAGTATGATAACCATCTATATCTAAAGAAGTAATTTCAAGATGATTTATTTTATTATGAAAAAATAAATATATTAAACGAATACTTAAAGAAAGAATAAAAATAAATAAAAGGTAATTTTTTTCTTTTTGTAAAAATTTCCACATTATATTTTTTCAAATAAAAAAAGATTTTCTCCGTATTCTATTGGAGTGCCATTTTCTACTAATATTTTTGCTACTTTTCCTCTATATTCAGATTTAACTTCATTCATTAATTTCATTGCTTCAATAATACAAAGCATTTGTCCAATTTCAACAATAGTTCCGACATTTACATAAGAAGGAGAATCTGGAGAAGGAGCACGATAAAAAGTACCAACCATTGGTGAGGCAACTGTAAGATAATCTTCTTCTGTAGATTTTATTTCTTCTTTTTTTTCTCCTTGAGAAACAACTGTTTCCATAAGAGATGGTTTTTTTATAATTGGAATTTCTTCATAAGCAATATTTCCACCTCTTTTTAAAAATATTTTTATACCTTCTTCTTCTAAACTAAATTCTGTAATATTTTTTTCTTCCATTATTTTAATAATTTTATTTATTTTTTTTATGTCCAAAATAACCCTCCCTATTTTTAATAAAAATTAAATTTAAGTTTTAGTATTGTTATTTAAGTCTTTTAGATTTTTTAAATATAAATTTATGATTCTAATTTACTCCAAAATTTCTCAATAGCCTTCTTTATATCAGTCCATAGGGATTCAATATTATTTATTAATGAATTCATTAATTCTAAATGCAGATTAAATCCATATCCACTAATAAATACATGTCTAAATCCTCTATAAGGGTTCAATCTATTTACAATATTTTGATTGAAAATAGGAATTTTTTCTTGTGGTGGCATATAAGATAAATCGAGAAGTTCTTTGTGCCAGCTGTTTCCCCTTGGGAATAGATTGATAGTATTCTTTGGTAATACGCTTAATAATGTTCTCTATTCCTACATAAAAATTCATTAAAAAGGTTCCTATTGCTGCCTTTTGGACATTATCTATTTTTTTTGGTATCAAATTGTTTTTGAGAAAAGACAAATTTTTTAAAACTTGTTCTATCTCCTCTATTTCATCTAACACATCTGCTTTTAATTGCTCATATTTTTTTTTCATATATCAATTTCCCTTTTTCTAAAATGCGTTTAGCAAAATGTTTTCTTGTCTCTTCTAATGGAATTAGGTCTATTTCGATATTTACCACACCTAAAATTTTTCCGTACATTTCGAAAAAATTTTCTGGTTTAACCCCTTTTATTGCTATATCAATATCACGAGCCAATTTAATATTTTCAAGACAAGAACCGAATAATAATACTTTCTCCGCACCAAAATCTTTACTAATATCTACAATTTTATCTAACTCTTTTTTTAGAATATTTTTTTTCATTATTCATTACCTCAAATAGCCATTAAATTTTCAAATAAGGAAGTTTTGAAAGTTTAATGACCAATCGCCAGTAGGAGTTTCAAGAATTTTTTTAAAATTCTCCGAATGTTTTAAAAGCCGTTGTTGAAAATTATCTGATTTCATATATTAATTACCAATTTTATGAAAAAATATGTTATTCTGATATTGTAATACCTTGTATTTGTCAAGAAAAAACTAATTTTATAGAGTAATATTTTTTTGTTAAAATTTATGGTTTAAAATACACATTTATGGATTGTAATTAAAATTTACTTATTAATTTCTATTTTTTAAGATTATCCCATTTTCTTTGAATCATTATATCTGGAAATTCTTTTATATAAATAAGAAATGTATATCTTGTTGTATTATAATCTATACTTGTTTGAAATTTTGCTTCCCAACAATGTAGACTTTTAGTTAAAGTGAACCAGTGAGTTTGGAATATATCTTTAATTTTATTTTTCATAAGATTTAAAGAAGTATCATAAGAAATATCTAATCCAGTTAAATGAAGTTTTAATTGTAAAGGTGTAATATATAAAGTTGTTGGAAATGTAAGAGCATCCAAATAATGAGCATATCTAATTCCAGAATTTATTTCGAACAAACTTTCTTTTTTATTTTTTTTATTAAACACCTTGTTATAATTAAGAGACATTTCTAAAAATCTATTTTTCCAAATTTTATAATCAAAATCATATTTTGTATTATAAGTTAAATAAAAATTATCTAATGGATGAAAAGAAAAAGTAGTATTTAATGTACCTAATTTATTTTCTGCTAATAAATAATATTTTTGAGTTAATAAATCCATTCTATCTGCATAAATAATAAATTCACTACTATTTTCTAATTTAAACAAATTCAAATTTCGAGTATATTCTTTTTCAATTTTTTTAACTTGCCAGGCATTAAGAAGATTAAATTGCAATTTTTCTGTAATTTCATCTGTAAAATTTTGATAAGAAAATTCATTTTTTTTGAAAAATCCTTTTTCTGCAAAACATTGTTTATAGGAATAATTTACAGAAGGTTGAATTAAATGTCTCATTCCTTTATATAAATTAAAAAATTTCCAATCAAATATTTTAAAAATGGTAGTACTTGTATTAATGGTATAATTAAATTCTTTATTTATATCATTAATTTTTTTTTCTTTTTCATGTGTTTCTTTTTTTGTTTCTGTTATATTTAATCGAGGATTTATGTCTAATTGCAAAAATCGACGAGAATAAGAAAGTCCTAAATTTGAATTTACAGAATTTTCTTCATAATTTTTATAAGATTCTTCAATTTTAAATTTTCTAAAATAACTTTTTGATTTTGTTTTAAAATCAAAAAATATATTTGATTTTCCTATGTTTTTAGAATATTTAGTATATGTTATTTCTGGGAAATAACCAAATTTTTCTTCTGTTTCTAAATCAATATGATTTTCTAATCTTATTCCAATATTAAAATTTGGTCTATATTTTTCATTCCATGTTTTATTGAAAAATAGAATAGATTTTAAATCTCTTGTTTTAGTTATTTTTTCTAATGGGGTTCCATACATAGAAAAATAATTTTTATTAGATACATTAACATCTGCATTTATAAAACCTTTATCTAATAAATTTTTTAATTCTGGATGTAAAAATTTTATTTCTTTAGATAAAAAATGACTATGTTGAAAATTAAAATTCCAAATTGCATTTTTAGATTTTGAAAAATATTGTTTTTCTTCTTGTTGACTGTAGAATGTAGTCAAATTACCATTTCCAGATTTAAAACTATATTTTGTGTTGCTATTTACACCTGGGCATATTCCCATTTTTTCAGTAAAATCTATCCAAAAACTTCCATATAATAATTTTTGCCATTTATAAAGATATTTCGTTTTAAAAAAATATCCCTTTATATCTTCATAACCCCATTCAAATTTCATTCCCGTGGGATCTTTTTCAAGAGATTTAACAAAATAAGGAATATATGGAATTATTGGAATTTTCCAAACATACATTTGTACATTTTTAGCAATAATTCTTTTTTGAGGAAAAACTAAAATTTCTTTTGCAGAAAAATAATAATGAGGATTTTCTAAATGACAAGTGCTAAAAGTACCATTTTTAATAAGTATTCTATCTTCAGCAATTTTTTCAATTTCTTTTCCTTTACAAGTAAGAAGAGAAGTTTCTATTTTTGCTGGAGAACAATAACCAGTTTTTTTTTCTAAATCATATTTAATATATTCTCCAGAAAAACTTCCTTCTTTATTTTCTAATTTAACTTTTCCTTTTGCTTCAAATTCTTTTTTCAAAGAATTATAAATAAAGATGTTAGCTTTTACTTTTACTTCTTTATAAACA
>JBDRGX010000056.1:0-4851 GCA_043817485.1 bacterium | reverse complement strand
TTATGGAAACATTTATAGCTATGAATTCTATAAATATTTTGTTTTTTTTCAATAACTTATCTAAAATATTATGTTATTTTTGTTTTAATTTATCTTTTGCAAATGCTTATAAATGTTTTTTTTCATTAAATAATATATATGAATAAAATTATTTTATTTATTAAAGAAATTATTGTTGTAATGATAATAAAATTTATCAAATATTTTAGAAAAGAAATAAAAAATAAATATTCCACTAAATATTAGAAGAAAGCTTGATAAATCATTTAACACCAGATTTTTCCCAATTAAAATTAAGTAATTAGTTCTAAAAATTAAACCTAAGAAAAAAAGTCTTATAAACCATATTAAAAATATGAAATTAAGAACAGGTTGTAATAATTTTTTATTTTGTAAAAATATGATTAAACAAAAGAAAATATACCAGGATATGATTCCTTTTATATCAAGTCCTGTAAAATAAATAAAAAGACTTCTAAATGGTTCAAAAAAAGAAGGTTTTATTTTGTGAACTATTGTTTTCCCATATAAAATAACCCGGGTTGTAATGCTTGAGTTGTTTTCTTCGAAACTATAAATAAATTTATCAATATCTGTTTTATTTAATGTTTTATTATCAGTCTCTATCACTGTCCAGCACCAGGAAAAAGATAGATAGCCATGCCAGTCCGTACCTGCAAAAACTTTTATTTTTTTTAATTTAATTTCATTTAAAAAATCCACTCGTTTAGATAGGGAAAATTGTGGATGTCCTTGATTGTAAATTTCATACCCATAGAATGATTTATCTTTTAATGTTTTTAAATTTTTATTATTCCAGTAAAAAAGTGAAATCGCCTTACCTTCATTGATTATTTTCTCTAAATCTGAGAGCTGACTTATTTCTTCATTGATTAAGTAATAAGCACCGTTTAAAGCAGTTTCCATACCAAAAAAAATATCATGAAAACTATTTTTTATTGAAGAAAAGCGTTTAGCATTATAATTCCAATGATCAGTAATATAATTGAAATCATAACCATTATTTTTGTGCCATTTACGATTATATTCCGGAGAATACAGACCATCCCAGGAATAAAAGGTATGGCTTTGTGTATCTGTTAAAAATAAACCGGTATTTTTTTTTATTTTAATTGGAAATGTAAAAGAAAAAACTACGGTTGATATGAAAATAGCAAAAAGCAGTATATTCTTAAAAAGAAATGATAAATATTTTTTTTTAAAAATAGAATATAAACCGGTAAATAATATAATCCAGAGAGAGGACAAATATAAAAAATTCTCCCAATATGGAATAGAGCCTAAAAATCTTATTAAACCGAAATAAGGTTCAAATATTATTTCTATTAATGAAAAGGATATTTTAAAACCAGTATAGTCAGAAAAGTCAATATAGTTAAATAAATGGTTTTTTTCACCTGGAAATATATAAAAAACAATAAAAAATATAGTTATAAACAGGTATTTTTTATTTGTTTTCATTTGTAGGAATAAGAGTTTTGTGATTCTGTCGTAAAATTATGCCTTTATTTTCAGATACTGTAAGGATGTAAATACTTTTACCGTCTGTTCCGGCAGATAACATTTTCAGTTCCCCACTTGCAAGTTGAATAGGTATAAATGATTTTTCGATAGAAAGAGTTCCATCTATCCTATGTTTATTTATAATGCCTGATTTTTCATCTGCACTCCATATTGTATTATCTTTCCAGAATAGAGCAATGGGTGACAAATTATCAAAATGGAATTTTTTTTCAATCGATAAAGATTCATCAATATTATGTTTAGTTATTGTCCTGGAATTAATATCAGAAATCCATAAGTATTTTCCATCATAAGTAATTCCTGAAGGATTTATATTCGGCAAATCATATTCTGTTATTTTTTTCATATTTACTAATTTATATCTATAGACTTTTTTGGTCCAGTTATCACAAATCCAGATATAATCATTTTCAATAGTAATACCGAAAGGTACTTCTTCTTTCAAGTAAAAAATATTTCTAATTTTGAAATTAGGAAATAATTTATGAACATAAATATTTCTTGAATACCAGTCTGAAATATAAAATTTGCCGTTTTTATAAGCCAGTCCGGATGGATGATTATATGCCAGATTAAAAGAATTTGATAGAATATTTTTAATAATTCCAATCCCAAAATAAGCTAATATTATGAATAATAAAAAATATAAAATATGAAAAGAATAATTTTTTCTTTTTGGTAATTCAATTTCTTCTTTATCAACTTTTTCTTTTCCGAAAAATGATTGTAAAAGCCTGCTTTTTAATAAGCCTTTTTCTTTTCCAAAACTTTGTTTTTCCAATGTCTTGGCAATTAAATCCAGTAATTTTTCATTATCAAATGGTTTAGGAACATAATCCACTGCACCAATCTTCATCGATTCAATTGCTGCTTGAATGTTTCCGTAACCGCTTATCATAATGACAGGGGTTTTGTATTGTTTTTTTATTTCCTTTAAAACTTGAACACCATTTATATCAGGAAGAACAATATCTAATAGGATTAAGTCTACAGCATTTGTTTTTAAAATTTCAAAAGCTGTTTTACCATCGGAAGCTTCTAATACTCCAAAACCTTCGCTTTTTAAAAGAAGTGAAAGGACATATCTTATATCATCTTCATCATCAACAATTAAAATATTTGCCATATGTATTTATTCATAATTTTATTTAATTAATAAAAATTGTAAATCAAATAAATTATTTTTATCCTACTCCAACGAATTGTATTCTATTTTTAAATCTTCTATAAAACTCTTTTTTTATTATTTTATTTTTTTCAGAATATAAATTATAATCTTCATTTATAACTTCAGAAGATAGATTCCTGGAAAAATTAATTATATGACGGTCTTTTAAAATGTTTCCAATTTTGAAATCCGGCATTCCGTGCTGGTATGAGCCTAAAATTTCTCCCGGTCCCCGCATAGATAGATCTTCTTCAGATATTTTAAATCCATCAATTGTTGAAAGCATAATGCTTAATCTCTTTTTAGCTTCGGGAGTGTAAGCATGACCGGTAAATAAGCAGTAAGCCTGTTGACCTTTTCTTCCTATTCTACCTCTTATTTGATGTAAAGTTGTAAGACCGAATCTTTCATAATTTTCAATTAAAAGCAATGATGCATCCGGAACATCGATTCCTACTTCAACTACTGAAGTTGAAACCAGAATATCAGTTTTTTTGTTTTTAAAATCATTTATAATTTTTTCTTTTTCTGTATTCTTTAGTCTTCCATGTAAAAGTGCAATTGAAAATTCAGGAAAAATATCAGTTTTAAATTTTTCATACATAACTTTACAGGCTGCAGCATCAATTTTTTCCGATTCTTCTATCAGAGGATATACTATATATGCTTGATTGTTTTCTTTTAGTTTATTTCTTAGAAATTCGTATGCTTCAAATTCTTTTAAAAATATTGAAGTTATCTTTTTTTGAAAAGGTAGTTCATCTAAACAGGAAATATCCAAATCGCTATATACTGTCATTGCAAGAGTTCTGGGTATTGGTGTTGCTGTCATTATAAGGATATCAGGAATATCTCCTTTAGAAATTAATTTCATTCTTTGATAGACTCCAAATTTATGCTGTTCATCTATAACAATAAATTTTAAATTATTAAATTTTATATTTTCTTCAAGTATTGCATGTGTACCTATTAAAAGATTAATTTTACCTTCTGCTAAATTACTTAAAATTGTCTGTTTTTCTTTTTTACCACTTCCACCAATTAATAAGCCTATATTGATATCCATTCCGGAAATTAAGCTTTTTATTGTATTAAAATGCTGACTTGCAAGAATTTCAGTAGGTACTAAAATAGCAGTCTGATAATTGTTTTCTATTGCTAATATTATAGCTGATAATGCTACAATAGTTTTTCCGCTTCCCACATCTCCTTGTAAGAGCCTGTTCATGGGTTTTTGTAATTGCATATCTTTGAAGATTTCATTAATTACTCTTTTTTGTGCTGCTGTAAACTCAAACTGTAAATTATTTTTAAATTTACTCAGTAAGGTTTTTTTTATTTCATATTTATGTTTTTTTTTGATTTGTTCAATGCTTTTTTTTGATTTGAACAGAGCCAGTTCGTAATAAAAAAATTCTTCAAAAACTAATCTGAAGTAGGCTAGATTTTTAGATTCTATTGAGTCAGGAAAATGTATGTTTTTTAAAGTCGTATGCAAATTCTGTAATTGTAATTGTTTTATTATATATTCCGGCAGTGTTTCAGTAATTTCATAAATAAACTTTTGTAAACAATCATAAACTATTTTCCTGAAAAAATGAATATCAATTCCTTCTGTTAAATTGTACACAGGTACAATTCTATTTATATTTAACAGAGTAACTGTAGCATCATTTAATACTTCAATTTCAATTACATTTAATTTCATTTCATTTGCGAAAAATTCAGGCTTTCCTATGCAGATTATTCTTTCATTTATTTTCAATTTTTCTTTAAGAGTTGCAAAAACATCATATTTTATGTTTGTGACTTTAAACATATTTAAAAAGATTCTTCCGGTTTTGTCTTCAACAAGAATTTCCAGGATTCCCAGGTTATTTTTTATTTTTTTTTCTCTGAGTAAAATTATTTTCCCGGTAATAATTGCTTTTTCATTTGGCAGGATATTAATAATATCTATTATTTTAGTTCTATCGTCCCAATCTACGGGAAAATAATAAAGCAGGTCCAAAACAGTATGTATTGAAATTTTATTTAATAGTTTTGTTTTCTGAGGTCCTACCCCTTTTAAATATTGAATGGAAGAAAATATATTCATGTTTATATGTTGATTGATAAATAGGAAATAGAAATATTAC
>JBDRGX010000055.1:0-22238 GCA_043817485.1 bacterium | reverse complement strand
AATTAAATGTTTTGGGGTCGCTTGTTTCTTGGAGTGGATCCAGTATATTTTCTTTATTATAAAAAAAAAAAAAAGCAGAAAAAATATATAAAAAAATGAAATCTATATATCCGTCTACTTATTTAGTAAAAACTAATATTTCTAAAAACATTTGATAATTTTATTCTTTAAATTTTTTAATTAAAAGAGGTATTATTTCAAATAAATTTCCAACAATTCCATAATTTGCTACTTTAAAAATAGGGGCATGAGGATCTTTATTTATAGCAATAATACAATCAGAAGTTTGCATTCCTACTAAATGTTGAATAGCTCCACTAATTCCACAAGCAATATAAAGTTTAGGACAAACAGTTTTCCCAGTTTGTCCTACTTGATGAGAATAAGGAATCCATCCAGCATCTACAGCCGCTCTTGAAGAGCCTACAGAACCTTTTAAAACATTAGCTAATTCTTCAATTAGTTTAAAATTTTTAGCTTCTCCTAATCCTCTTCCTCCTGAAACAATTATATCTGCATCCTCTATTTTAATCTTAATAGTCAAATCTTCTACAATTTCTAAAATTTTAGTTTGAATAGATATAGAATTTTTATCAAAAGATTCTTCAATTACTTTTCCTTTTCGTAAAAGATCTATTGGCAATTTTTTCATTACTCGTGGTCTTACAGTAGCCATTTGAGGTCTGGTATTTTCACAAATAATAGTAGCCATTATATTTCCACCAAATGCGGGTCTAGTTTGAAGTATGTTTTTTGTTGTTTTGTCAATTTCTAATTCTGTACAATCTGCTGTAAGTCCAGTTTGAAGACCTACTGCTATTTTAGGAAATAAAGATCTACCAATAGAAGTGGCACTTCCTAAAAAAATAGATGGACAATATTTTAAAACTAAATCTTGCAAAATTTTTCCATAAATATCATCTTGAAAATCTTTTAAAATAGGATCTTCTATTAAATAAACATCATCAGCACCATGACTTATTAATTTTTCCACTTCCTTTTCTACTTTATCTCCTAAAAGAATTGCACATAAATTTTCTTGAAGATCATCTGCTAATTTTCTTCCAGCACCTAAAAGTTCTAATACGGAATTTACCACTTTTCCTTGTCTTTGTTCTGCAAAAACCCAAACATTTTTATATTCACTTAAATTTCTTTTAATTTGCGATTCTACTTGAATAAGAATAGCATTAAATTTACATACATCTACACAAACTCCACATAAATTGCAATTATCTTTTATTTTTACTTCATTATTTATTATTTCTATTGCTTGCCAAGGGCATTTTTTTACACATAAATTACAATTTACACATTTTTCTTTTAATATTTTAATACTCACTTATTTCTCCAAAATTAAATAAATTATTGCATTATTTTAAAATTTTTTATTTGCCATTCTACAGTATTTATAATATTTTTTATCAACATCATAACTGTTAAAGGACCAACGCCACCTGGTACAGGTGTAATAAAAGATGCTTTTTCTTTAGCTACTTCAAATTCAACATCACCAACTATTTTATCTCCTACTCGATTAATCCCAACATCAATAACTATAGACTCAGGTTTAATCCATTCACCTTTAACAAGGTTTGGTTTTCCTACAGATACAACCAAAATATCTGCTCTTTTAATATGTACAGAAATATCAGAAGTAGCAATATGACAAATAGTTAAGGTAGCCAATTCATTCAAAAGAAGTATTCCAATAGGTTTTCCTACAATATCACTATGGCCTATTATTACAGCTTCTTTTCCATATAATTTAACACCTGTGCTTTTTATAAGTTCAAAAACAGATAAAGCAGTACAAGTTATTATTTCAGGTCGTCCCAAAAACATCATTCCTATATTTTGAGGATGAAGCCCTTCTACATCTTTATAAAAAGCAACTGATTCTTTTATTAAATAATTATCTATATGAGAAGGAAGAGGTAATTGAACAATAATTCCATTTATTTTTTTATTTTTATTTAAACTATGAATAAACTGAATTAACTCTTCTTGAGATATTTCTTTTTTTAGTTCATAAAAATTATATTCTATTCCCATTTTTTCACACATTTTTTTTTGCTGATTAGTATAAATGCGAGATGATTCATTTTCTCCTACTTGAATTACTGCCAAACAAGGTATTATATTATAATTATTTTTTATTTTTTTTAATTTTTCTATTAATTTTTCTTTAATAGAATTTGCAAGTATTTTACCTTCTAATAATTGTGCTGACATTTTTTTTCCTTTCTTAAAATACAATTTTTTATTTTAATGATTTTATTAAAATGTACTTAATTCTTTCGCTTTTTGAACCATTGCTTTCATATTTTCTACAGGAACATCTCGAGGAATCATTTCTCCAGAATTAAATATATAACCCGTTCCTTTTTTGCCAATTTCTATTATTCTTTTTGATTCTTCTGCTACTTTTTCAGCAGTTTCTCTAAGAAGTATTTCAATAGGATCCAAATTTCCCATAATGCAAGTTTTGCCTTCTGTTGCAGCTTTAACTTCGGCTAAATTTGCTGCAGGACCAATACTTATTACATCTACACCTAATTGACATTCTAATTCTATATGAGGAATAGAAATTTCGCTATTGTGTAAAAAAACCATCCCACCATTTTTATGATATTCTTTTACAACTTTTTGACATGATTCAAATACAAAATCTCTATAATGCTGTGGTGAAAGCATCCCAGAAAAAGCATTACAATCTCCTAACCAAATAGCATCTGCTCCAGCTTTTATTTGAGCACTTCCCCACATCCCTTGTAAATCTACAAAAAAATCCATAGTATCTTTTAAAAGTTGAGGATTTTCATACATTAATAACATTGTATCTTCTATTCCATAAAGTAATCCCGTAGATGAATAAGGAGCTGCATTTGACCCAACTATGCAAACTGTATCTTTAAAAATGCTTTTTAATCTTTTAATAGCTTCTAATTTCATTGGCATTCGTCCATCACAATTAGGATTTGGCATTTTTAATTTTTTTAATGTTTCATAAGTAGCTGGAAGATAATCTTTAGTTGCTCTAACAATATTTCCGGTACCAACACATCCAACTCCTAAATTTTCAAATTCCATACAATCATCAATTTGTACCCAAGACCAATCATAATCAAATTCCTTTATAGCTGCTGACCAAACCTCTACTAATTTATCAGCATTTGTACACACTTCTTCATAAGTATATTTTCCATACCATTTAACATCAAATTCTTCGCTAATTGCAAAAACTGGTACTTTTTCAGGTTTTTTTAAAGATACACAATCTTTTATATTTTTTAATACTCCTTGATAAGCCATTTTTATTATCTCCTTTAATTTTTTGTAAACTATTGAAAAATTTGTAAAGATACAATTTTTTCGAACAGGGATACCTGTCCCTATAATAATATCACCCCTTCGGGGTTAAGATTGCTTGTTTTGCCTATTTGCTACAATAATATCACCCCTTTCGGGGTTAGAATTATCGATAGAAACATTTGCATTTATTTTAAATTGAAAATTTCAAATTGCAAATTTGTTTTATATTTCTAATTTTCTTCTTTGTTTCAAATCCAAAATCTAAAATTCTTCTAATACTTTACTTCAGCATCAACATTTTTTTACAATTTAGTGTTTTGTTATCAATAATTGTTTCATAAAAATACATTCCTGATGAAACTTCTTTTCCTAAATTATCTCTTCCATCCCAATATACTGAATTATTTGCATTACTGCTAATTACTTCTCTGACTACTTGGCCTAATATGTTATATATTTTTATTTTAATATTTTGCGATTTGTTGTTTGTTATTTCTAATGGGATATAACATTCTGGATTAAATGGATTTGGATAAGATAAAACTTTGTTTTTCATTGAATTTATCAAAAGTTCACTAATATTAGTAGGTTCATCATCTCCAAGAACACTTATGCTTCCACCAAAACTATTAGCCACATATACCCTGTTTCCTAATACACATAATGCTGTTTGATAATTTCCAACATTTACATTTGTTACTGCATTATTATTTGCTGTATCTATTATTGAAACATTAGCACTTCCATTATTAGCCACATATACCTTGTTTCCTAATACACAAAATGCTTGTGGATTATTTCCAACACTTATATTCGTTATTGCATTATTATTTGCTGTGTCTATTATCGAAACACTATTACTAGTATAATTAGCCACATATACCCTGTTTCCTAATACACATAATGCTGTTGGATTTAATCCATTTATTGTATTTCCTCCAGGAAGAAGATTTATAGTATCAACAACTTTTATCTCTCCATAACTTATACTTATTATCATTCCACATAATAAAATAATTAAACTTAAAAAAAATTTTTTTAACATTTTTGCTCCTTTTTAAAAAATTAATATATTTTTTCTATTTTTAACATTATTTATTTGTTTTGGCTAAAGTCAAAACAAAATATCCACAATTTTGTTTACTCAAATATTGTAACCACTACTTGAAGATATCACAATAAACTATGGTGAATATATTTCTCTTGTTATTATTCCTTTATTTTTCAAATATTCTTTTGCTTCTTTTATAGTATATTTTCCATAATGAAAAATAGATGCTGCTAAAACTGCATCTGCTTTACCTTTATCTAAAGCTTCAAAAAGGTGTTCTAAATTACCTGCTCCTCCAGAAGCAATTACAGGAATATTTACAGATTCTACTACTTTTTTTGTAATTTCAATATCATATCCTTGATTAGTTCCATCTCTATCCATGCTTGTTAATAAAATTTCTCCAGCACCTAACAATTCTACTTTTTTTGCCCATTCTACTACATCTAATTCTGTTGGAGTAGTTCCTCCATAAATATATACTTTCCATTTATTATCTATTTTTTTAGCATCAATCGCTACAACAATACATTGAGTACCAAATTCTTCTGCACTTTTTGTTATAAGAAAAGGATTTTTAACTGCTTGTGTATTTAAAGAAATTTTATCTGCTCCAGAATGAAGAAGTGTTTTTATATCATCTATATTTCTAATACCCCCTCCTACTGTAAGAGGAATAAAAACTTTTTCTGCAGTTTTTTCAATTACTTTTATCATTGTATTTCTATTTTCAATACTTGCTGTAATATCAAGAAAAGTGATTTCATCAGCACCTTCTTGACTATAAATTGCTGCTATTTCAACTGGATCTCCAGCATCTTTTAAATTTAAAAAATTGATACCCTTAACTACACGACCATTTTTAACATCTAAACAAGGAATAATTCTTTTAGCTAACATATTCATAAAAGTTCCTTAAAATTTTAAGGCCTAACATTTCACTTTTTTCTGGATGAAATTGAAAAGCAAAAATATTGGCTTTGTTAATAGAAGAAGCAAATTCTAAACCATAATTTGTTGTAGTCGAAATAATGCTTTTATCTTCTGGTTCAACATAAAAAGAATGAACAAAATAAACATAAGAATCATTTGGAATATTTGTAAAAATTTTATTACTTTGTTGATGTTTTATTTGATTCCAACCCATATGAGGAATTTTTACTGTAGAAGGTAATTTTTTTACATTTCCTTTAATAATATTTAATCCTTGATGAATTCCATGTTCTTCTGTTTGAGTAAAAAGAAGTTGTAAGCCCAAACAAATACCTAAAAATGGCTTATTTTGTTCTATTGCAGTATAAATAGCCTTATCTAATTTTAGCTTTTTTAGATTTTCCATTCCTCTATAAAAAGCACCTACTCCTGGAAGTATAACTGCTTTTGCTTGAATAATATCATCTGGACAAGAAGTAATTTTTACTTTTGCACCTATAAAATTAAAAGCTTTACTAACACTTTTTAAATTTCCCATTTCGTAATTAATAATTGCTATCACTAAAACCTCCACTTTAAACTGACGATTCAAATTTAGCTTTTTGTAATTTTTGTTATAGATTTTTTTTAAATGTATATTCATTTGCTTTTTTACTATTGGAAATTGCTGGATTGATAATGTATGTTTTACTTAAAACACTTTTTCTGCTTTGTCTATAACTTGTTGTAAATAACGATCTGTTTCCTCTGTTATACTTGGTGGAAGATCAGGACGATTCATAATGTCTTTGTAAAGTTCATATGCTTTTTCAATATCTGTGCGTCCATCATTGATTTTCCAACCCTCAAACATCTCTCGTGTCCAAATTGTTGGTTCCCATAACTCTGTTCGAAAATGTTCTGCTGTATGTGGATGTCCTAAAAAAATGCCGTCAGGTCCTGTTTCCTTAATTACATCTAATGCAATGGTATCGCTGTTAATTATACAGCCATTAGCAAAACGTTTAAGTGCACCTATGAATTCATTGTCCAGAATCATTTGAATGGGTGAGCCAACTTCATCCATTGATAACTTGCCAGCTCCGATGTAAGTTATTCCGCATGCCATTAGTGTTGGAATTGTGGTAAGAGCTCGTTGGTATCCTACTTCAGGGCTTGGTTTTTTAGCATCAGTATGACCACCATGACCATGACATGGAACTTGATATCTTTTAGCAATATCTGCCATCATAATATTCATTATTTGTCGTTCTGGGCGACCGTACGCAAACATAAGTGTACGCATATCATATGGTGCAATTGTACTTACCAGTTCGAGATTTTTATTGCCGTAAAAAGCACGATAAATAAATTGAGCAATCATAACTTCAGCAAGGTGCATTGTTACTGCACCGGCAAGGGTAATAGGTGCAGATCCACCAGCACTAGTCATACTACATATTTTTACTAAAAATCCTTTTTCTGCGAAAAACACAAATTGTTCTGCTTCGTTTTTAGCAAGTTTTAATGCTGATGTAAAAAAAACCATGCCTGTAAAGAAATCCTTTACATTAGAATGATTTACTTCTGCCATTATTTCACACATTTGAAGAAGATATGGTGCAAAGCGAATGTCCCAAATTGATCCACCAGGCCGCATTCCATGACGCCAACATATTTGTCTTTGAATAAGTGGAATTAACTTTTTGTTTATTTCAGGCAAAGGACATCCTAACATAGCATTGTATTCTACATGTTCAAGATGGTGTGTTAGCTTTACATAATCTGCCATGCGTTTTTCTGTCCATGGCAGGAATTCGTTAGTTTCTGGATCAAGAAAAACACCTTGGTATATATTTGCACTTGCTGTAACCATGGGCTTAACAGTACTCCAATTGAATTTGTCAGATTCAGCAATAAAGCATTCCACCCATGTTGGAGTGAAAAAAGCTTTCATATCGTTCATATGCACTATTGCACCGTGATCAGCAAGGCGTTGAAGAATGGTTGGATCTTCAATTATGACTCCAACTTCAGACAGAATACTTAGCATTGCATTGTGGATTTGGGTAATTTCTTTTTCGGTGAGAACACTTACAGAACCAGCAATGTTCATAATATATTTCTCCTTTTGTTTTTAAATTTTTTCATTATAATCATTTAGGACATAATGTTTTTTTAGAAAATATATCAGAAATTTAAAATTTGTCAAACTAAAAATTATGTTAAAAAACTAATTTGCAATATTTTGATTTTGATTACAATTTGATATTAGTACGCTTTTGTCGCTTTTTTCTTGTGCTTTGTTATCATTTTGAATGCAATTTAGTAAAACCCTTAATTATGTCAATTAGGTGTTTGTTTGTGTGTTAAAGGGGTACTCCGTGTTAGAAGTTAGTCGCTGTTTTTTGCTTTTGTGATTTTGATGCTTTTTCTATGGAATCTATACATCAAGAATCCCCCTATCAATAAAGACAAAATGATTGTTAGCCGTATTCCGGGATATAATATCTCATCAACTACTTCAGACTGGACTAAAACATCAAAACAAGCACCTACTCCCCAAAAGAAAGGATATATCAATAAGGCACTATTGCCTGCTCTAAAAACAGAGGCATAGAGAATTCCTACAAAGATTAGCTTCAGGAATTCGGGTTGAAATCCAGCATGATGAAATGAATAAGCTATTGAGGCTAATAAGATTGCCGGGATTATTCCAAAGGCATTCTCAAAGATTTTGCGTAGAAAGGCATAAAATACTATTGTCTCAAATACTCCGGCAATCATAATATAGCCGATTTTTGCAATTGTATTTGAATCAAATACAATCTTTGCATCAGGATAATCTTCGAGAAAGAGAAAAAGCAACAATATGCTCAAGATGATATTTATCGGCAGGTAAATATACCATCTTTTTATTGATAATCCGAAGTCTTTATTTTCGCATAACGATAAACTCACCTGTGAACGATTAGCAAGTTAGATGCGGCACCGTGTTAGGCTTTGCTTTGTAGTCTTTTTTTTTAGACATATCGAATCTCTTGCAAAATTTGTTTGCCTATATAAGGCTTTAATGCCTTTTTAGTTACTAAGTCTACTTTTATGCCAAGTATTTGTGAAAGGTGATTTTCAAGCTTTATAAAATTAACAAATCCCATAGGTCTTTTTATTTCTACAAGCATATCTACATCGCTATTTTCATTTTGCTTTTCCTTAACATAGGAACCAAATATTCCTACTTTTTTTAGTCCATATTTTTCTTTTAGCTCTTTTTTATTCTTTTGAATTATTTTTTCTATATCTTCGAATGTTTTCATTTTTATATTCTCTTATTTGGCTTATTTTCACTTTTCAAAGTTTAAAAATAAGCTTACTAATAAATGAGGGTAAAATAATTATAAACCTTTAATGCAAGATAAAATGTTGATTGTTAGTCAACATTTTATTCATTACTTAAAAATATTACAAGTTTGAACCAATTAATTTTTTTGCTTTTTCTGCAATATATTCAGCGCTCAATTCAAATTCTTGCATAAGTTCATTTGCAGTTCCAGATTTTCCAAATGTATCATTAAGTCCAAGCATTTTTAAAAGTACATTTTTTTTATAAAGTTCTTTAGATTGAGAAATTACAGAACTTATTCTATTTCCTAAACCTCCTGCTTGATGATCTTCTACTGTGATAATATAACTTGTTTCTGCTGCTGCTTTAATAACAGCATCGTTATCTAATGGTTTCAGTGTATGCATATTTATTACTCTTGTTTCTATTCCATATTCTTCTTTTAAAATATATGCTGCTTTCATTGCTTCTGGAACTTCTGTTCCACAAGCAATTATAGTTAAATTTTCATTTTCATTCATATATTCTGAAGAAAGTTTTGTTTCAAAAGCATTAATAAATTCATCTTGCATTTTTCTATATCTAATTATATTTGCTTTTCCAAATACAAAAGGAGTATTTTCATTTGTAATAATTGGAGTAGCTTCTCGTCCATATCTAATATATTTAGGTCCTTTTAATTCTAAAACAAGAAATTTTGTAGCTTTTTTAGTTTCTGTCATATCACAAGGAACTACGACATTCATATTAGGTAGACCACAAATTTGAAAAAGATCTTCTGTTGATTGATGAGTAGCTCCATCAGCTCCTACTGATGTTCCAGAATGTGCTCCAGTAATTAAAACATTTGCATTACTATAACAAATAGAAATTCTTAATTGATCCAAACTTCTACCTGAAGTAAATACACCATAAGTTCCAAATATTGCTAATTTTCCAGATTTGGCTAAACCAGCAGCAACACAAGCACCACTTTGTTCAGCAACTCCCATATTAAAAATTCTTTTTTGTCTTTCTGGATTTTTTTTGAAAAATAAATCCATATTTATGGATTCTGTTAAATCATTTGTAACACAAACAATTCTTTCATCATCACCTATTTCTTGTAAAGTTAAACCAAATCCTTCTCTTGTTTTTCCCATTTTTACTTTCATTTGTCCATCTTTTTGCCAAGAATAATCTTTACTAAATTTAGGTTCTTTTGATTTTAATTTTTGAGTTATTATTTGAACATATTCTTTTGCTTTTTTTAATAAATCTTCTACTGGAAGTTCTTCTTTTATGCCTAATTCTTCTAACCCTTTAATCATTTCTTCATATTTAGGTGCTTTTCCATGCCAATCAGCTTTATTTTCTATAAAACTGATTCCTTTTCCTTTAATAGTATGAGCAATAACTAATGTTGGTTTTTCATTTTCATTTTTAATATTTTTAAGAGTTTGTACAATTTCTTGCATATTATGACCATTTATTTCTACTACATTCCAACCAAAGCTTATATATTTATCTTTAATAGGATCTATATTCATTACTTTTGCTACATCACCATCAATTTGAAGATTATTTTTATCTAAAATATTAACTAAGTTATTTAATTTATAATGACTTGCTTCCATTAAAGCTTCCCATATTTGACCAGATTGATGTTCTCCATCTCCAGTTAAAACATAAATCATAGAATTTTTATTATCTAATTTTGCAGCTAAAGCCATTCCAACACCTACACTTAATCCTTGACCAAGAGAACCAGTAGAAATTTCCACTCCTTTTAAAGATTCACAATAAGGATGTCCTTGAAATGGCGATCCTAATTGTCGTAATTTAATAATTTCATTTATATCAAAAAAGCCAGCCATACCTAAAGAAATATAAAGAGCTGGTGCTTTATGTCCAGTTGACCAAATAATTTTGTCTCTATTTTCCCAATCTGGATTTAAAGGATCATGATTTGCTATATCTAAATAAAGAGCAGCTGCTATATCCATCATGGAAAGAGTGCCTCCAGCATGTCCTGAACCAGCTGAATATAATGCTATTAAATTATATCCTCGCATTAAATTAGCTATTTTTATTAATTCTTCTATAGTATATTTTTTTCTAATATTACCTGTTTTAGAATCTATAAGTGCCATTTTTACTCCTTTTTAATTTTATATTTTTATTTAATATCAAGTCGCATTCAAATTTTAAACACTAACTGTGTTGGTTTTGTCGTCGGCTTCTTATGTCCCCCGCTGGCGGGGGTGTCCGCGTCAGCTTCTAATCCTAATCTTTTTATCTCTTCATTATGTCCCCCGCTGGCGGGGGTGTCCGTTAGGACAGGGGTGGAATTCTTTAATACATTTTGTTACCTTCTTTTTGCCGTCTTGTTATCATTTTAAATGCAACTTAGTATTAATTAGTTTTTTTTAAAGTATTTTTAATCCTAAAAAAATTTCTTTTTCAATTATTTTTGCATCAATTTTAAATAAATCTCCAGTAAAAGATTTACAAATTGTTTTATATCCATAAGGATTATTTTTTATAATTTCCTCAACAATAATATCATAATATAAAACAGCTTCAGTAAGTTTTGTTTGAGCAATATTTATATTTTTTTTTCTTATTTCTTCTAATTGTTTAATTTTATAACAAACAGAAAGCCCAAAAATTTCTTTAGAAATATCATCTATTTTTTTAATTTCCAATTCTTCTTTCCATTGATCTTGAGAGTCTATATATTTTTTTAAAGAAGAAAAAGATTCAAGAATTTTTACATCAAATAAATTTTCATTTTCTGAATATAATCCTATTTCTTTAACTTGTGATTGAAATCCTTCATAAAAATTTTGAGCAAATTTTAAATATTCCCCCCTTTTTTTTTTATTAGATACTTGTCTATAATTGCTTAAACTTTCTTTCATCCAAAGGTAAAAAATTTTTTGCATTGCTTTAGATAAAACAATTTTATTTAAATGAACTTCTTGGTTTAAAACACAATTTCTATTTGCTTTTTCAATTTTTAAATTTGTTTCTAATTGATATTTTTCATCCATTTTTAAAACGATATTTTGAAAATGAATTTTATATATATTTTCAATTTTTTTATAAGATTTTTCTTTTTCTATTTCTAAAAATATGTTTATTTTTTGCTTTATTTCATCGGGCGTAAAAGAAAATAAATCTTGTTTTTTTTTACAACCAAATAAATTAAAACTTAAAACAATAATTAAAAATAAATTTATAATTTTTACCATATTTTTACCTTTTTTTTGGTTGATGTCACCATATAGGAACCATTCTTTTTTTTCATTGACAAAAATAAGTTTTATAAATATAATGACATTTTATTTTTCAGTCAAGAAAATAAAATATAAACATTGAACATTAACATTTAAAAAAAAATGCAAATATTATTTTCTCAATATTTACTTAATAAATATAAAATTAAAGCAAATAAACAATTAGGACAGCATTTTATATTTTCTCAAAAAATAATTTCTAAAATAATAGAATGTTTTGATTTGAAAAAAGAAAATGTTGTATTAGAAATAGGTGCTGGATTAGGTATTTTAACACAGCAAGTATCTTTTTTAGCAAATAATGTAATCGCTGTTGAAATAGATAAAACCTTTTTGAAAATTTTAAACGACGAATTTAAAGATTATTCTAATATCGAAATTATAGAACAAAATATTTTAGATTTAGATATTGTTAATTTATTTGAAAAATATCAAAAAAAAATAAAAGTTGTAGGCAATCTTCCTTATTATATTGCTAATCCTATTATTAGAAAAATGCTTGAAAATAGAAAATATATTTCTGAAATAATAATAATGGTTCAAGCAGAAGTGGCAGAAAGAATTATTTCATCTCCAAAAACTAAAAAATATGGAATTTTATCTATATCTGTTCAATATTTTGCAAAAGCAGAAATTTTAACTAAAATTTCTCGAGAAAATTTTTCTCCAAAACCAAAAGTAAATTCTGCTCTTGTAAAAATTATTCCTTATGAAAAACCATTATTTGAAGTAAAAAATGAGGATTTTTTCTTTCAAGTCATAAAAAGTGCTTTTAACAAAAGAAGAAAAACTTTATTAAATTCTCTTTGGAATTCTTCTTTTCTGAAAATAGATAAAGAAAAATTAAAAGAAATAATTTTACAATCAGAAATAGATCCTTTACTTAGAGCTGAAGCAATTACAATACAAAAATTTGTAACACTAAGTAATAATTTATTTGACTTTAAAAATTAAAAAAAATGATAAAAAGGAAAAAATGAATTCTTTAATTGAAACAAAAACCATTGCGTATCTTGATATAGAAACAACGGGATTAAGTCCATTTTCAAGTGATTTAACAGTAATTGGTTTATATATAGAAAATAAAAATGAACATAAAATTATTCAACTAATTGAAAATGAAATATCTGCTGAAAAATTACTTAAAATAATAGAAAATGTAGAAGTAATATATACTTATAATGGAGAGAAATTTGATTTGCCGTTTATTGAAGAAAAAATAAAAATAAATATTACAAATTATTGTAATCATAAAGATTTAATGTATGAATGTTGGAAACGAAATTTATATGGTGGTCAAAAAAAAGTTGAACAAAATTTGGGAATTACAAGAAAATTACTTGAAGTTGATGGAAAAGTTGCTATTGATTTGTGGAATAACTATAAATTATATAATGATAAAAAATCATTAATAACTTTGTTAGAATATAATAAGGAAGACATTTCTAATTTGAGATTGATTAAACAGGCATTATTGTAAAATTGCTTAAATAATGAATTTTTTGAATTTTGAAAATAAGAAAAAAAAGGAGAAATATGTTGAAACCAAAAGTATTAGTATTAACTGGATTTGGAATAAATTGTGATTATGAAACTTTAGAAGCTTTTCAAATGGTAGGTGCAGAAGCAGAAAGAGTACATCTTAATGATTTAATTAGTGGTGAAAAAAACATGCTTTCTTATCAAATATTAGCTTTTCCTGGTGGATTTTCTTTTGGAGATGATATTGCTTCTGGAAAAGTTTTAGCTAATAAATTCAAATTCAATTTACAAGAATCTCTTGAGCAATTTATTAAAGATAAAAAATTAATTATTGGTATTTGTAATGGTTTTCAAGTAATGGTAAAATTAGGAATTTTGCCTGGTTTTGATGAAAATTATAAACAACAATTAACTACTTTAACTTTTAATAATTCTGGAAAATTTGAAAATCGTTGGGTATATCTTAAAGCAAACAAATCATCTTCTTGTATTTTTACTCAAGGAATAGATTTAATATATTTACCAGTAAGACATGGAGAAGGTAATTTTATTACAAAAGATGAAAATGTTTTAAAAAAACTTCATACTCAAAATCAAATTGTTTTTTCTTATGTAGATGAAAATGGAAAATCTGTTAATGGAAAATATCCTGAAAATCCGAATGGTGCTATGGATGACATTGCTGGCATTTGTGATCCTACTGGTAAAATTTTTGGGTTAATGCCTCATCCAGAAGCATATCTTTGTCAAACTAATCATCCACGATGGACACGAGAAAAAAACCTACCACAAGAAGGAATGGGAGTACAAGTATTTAGAAATGCTGTAGAGTATATAAAAAAGAATTTTTAATAAATTCAAAGAAGATGTTTTATTTTGCTTGATATTATCAATATTCCTTATCTTTATTTCTTGAAAAAGTGAGTTTAATTAGAAACAAAATATTTGCTATACAAAAAACTTATTAACAAATAAAATTTAAAATAAAAAAATGGAAAAAGCAAAAATATATTTATATATCAATAATAAATTTTCATCTTTAAAAAATATTAAAATTACTAATTTTCAAAATGAAGAAAATTTATTTAGTAATGGTATTTTTGAAACTTTTCGTACTTATCAAGGGAAAATTTTTAGACAAGATGATCATTTGAAAAGATTTTTTGCTTCTGCTAAAGCTTTAAATTTACAAGTTCCATTAACTTTTCAAAAATTAAAAAATGCTTTAAAAAAAATTATAAATTCTTGTAAATTTTCAGAAATACGAATTAGATTAAGTTTAAGTAATTATCAAAACCCTGTAATAATAATTATTTGCACTCCTTTATCTATTTTCCTTCAAGAAATAAAAATAACAACATCAAGTTTAAGAAGAAAAGAGATAGAAACAGAAAATCCAAGAATAAAAACACTTAGTTGTTTAAATAATATTTTAGCTTTAAAAGATGCTTTGAACACAAATGAAGTAATTATGTTAAATAAAAACGGATTTTTAGCAGAAGGTACTTATTCTAATATTTTTCTTGTTTTGGAAAATATTTTATTAACTCCTCATTCTTGTGTAGGGATTTTAAAAGGAATAACACGAGATGTAATTTGTGAAATTGCTAATGAATTAAATATAGAATGTAAAGAAACTTTTTTAACTCGTTATGATTTATATAATGCTGATGAATGTTTTATTACTTGCACTACTCAAGGAATTATTCCTGTGATAGAAGTAGATAAAAGAATTATTGGTAATGGAAAAATTGGGAAAATCACTCAAAAAATAATGCAAAAATTTATTGACAAAACTTTGATAGAAAAGTAAGAAAATATTTATATTTTTAACAATATTAATAAAAGGAAAATAAAAAAATGGCTAATTATAAAGTTGTAATTGGTTTAGAAACACATGTTCAATTAAAAACAAAAACTAAATTATTTTGTGGATGTTCTACTTTATTTGGTAAAAGCCCTAATACTTTGACTTGTCCAGTTTGTTTAGGATTACCAGGAAGTCTGCCAGTTCTTAATAAAAAAGCTTTAGAACATACAATAAAAACAGCAATTTCTCTTAATTGTCAAATTGCTTCTTTTAGTAAATTTGCTCGTAAAAATTATTTTTATCCTGATTTACCTAAAAATTTTCAAATTTCTCAATATGATGAACCTCTTTCTCAAAATGGTTATTTTGAAATATTTTTAGATAATACACTTTATAAAATAGGAATAACAAGAGTTCATTTAGAAGAAGATGCTGGAAAATTAATTCATCTTGGAGATGATATAAATAAAGCAGAAAATAGTTTTGTAGATTTTAATAGATCTGGAATTCCTTTGATGGAAATTGTGACAGACCCTGATATTCATTCCCCAGAGCAAGCTTATGAATATTTATCAAATTTAAAAAAAATTCTTGAATATATAGAAGTATCAGATTGCAATATGGATGAAGGAAGTCTACGTTGTGATGCAAATATTTCCATAGAAGTTGATGGAATAACTGGAGTAAAAACAGAAATTAAAAACCTTAATTCTTTTAAAAATGTAGAAAAATCTTTAAAATATGAAATAATTCATCAAATAGAAATTATTAAAAAAGGTGGTAAAATAGTTCATGGAACAAAATTATGGGATGAATCTTTGCAAAAAACTTTAGAAATGCGAAGTAAAGAAAAATCTCATGATTATAGATATTTTCCAGAACCAGATCTTATGCCAATTGTAATTGATAAAAATTGGTTAGAAGAAATTAAAAAAACTATTGTAGAATTACCTTCAGCAAAAGAAAAACGCTTTATAGATCAATATAAATTAGATTATGCTTCTGTTAAAATTTTAGTTTCTGATAAACATTTGGCTAATTATTTTGAAGAATGTACTTCTTATTATTCTGATTATAAAAATATTGCTAATTGGATAATTGGAGAAATTTTAGCTTGTTTAAAAGAAAAAAAAAATATCAATAAAAGATTTTTCTATTAAACCAAAAGATTTAATAGATCTTTTAGTTTTTATAGATGAAAAAATTATTAATAGAAATATGGCTAAAGAAATTTTTGTAGAAATGTTTGAAACTAAAAAAACATCTCAAGAAATTATTAAAGAAAAAGGATTTACTCAAATTTCTGATGAAAAATTTTTATTAGAAGTGATTGATGAAATAATTGCAGAAAATAAAGATGTTGTCGAAAAAATTAAAAATGGAAAAAAAGAATCAATGGGCTTTTTAATAGGACAAATAATGAAAAAAACAAAAGGAAAAGCAAATCCGCATATAATCAATGAATTATTAAAACAAAAATTATAAAATGGATATTATAAGAGATCTTTCTAATTTTACAAAATATGAAAATATTGTAATGACTTTGGGAAAATTTGATGGATTGCATATAGGACATCAATTTATTATTAAAAAAGTTATTGAAAGAGCTTATGAAATTAAAGGTCATAGTTTAGTTTTTACTTTTGAATCACATCCATTTTCACTTCTTTTTCCAGAAAAAAATCCAAAACAATTAATTTCATTGCATGAAAAAATTGATAAATTAAAAAAACTCAATATAGATATTTTAGTTTTAACAGAATTTACTAAACATTTTTCTAATTTAACTCCAAATGAATTTTTTGAAAAAATTTTAATAGAAAAAATAAATTGTAAAGAAATATTTATAGGAGAAAATTTTTCTTTTGGAAAAGATAAAACAGGCAATATTGATATTTTGAAAAATTTATGTCAAAAATATAATGTTAAACTTAATATTATAAAAATATTTGATTTAGATAATATTAAAGTAAATAGCACAGAAATTCGTAAATTAATAACAAATGGTAAATTAAATTTAGTAGAAAAATTTTTAGAAAGACCTTATTCTATATTAGGAAAAGTAATTAAAGGAAATGGTCGAGGTAAAAAATTAGGGTTTCCTACTACGAATCTCAAAATACATAATGTTGTTATTCCTCCAAGAGGAGTTTATTTATGTTATATTACTTACAAGGAAAATTATTTTCAAGGATTAGTTAATATAGGATTTCGTCCTACTTTTTTTGAAAATAATAATTTTCACATAGAGGTATTTATTTTTGATTTTGATAAAGATATTTATCATGAGCATTTAAAAGTTTCTTTTATTAAAAAACTAAGAGATGAAATCAAATTTTCTAATTCAGAAGAATTGATTATTCAAATAAAAAAAGATGTAGAACAATCTAAATATGAATTTTTACAAATTGAAAACAAAAAATAATTTTTAATTTTTATTACATATTGTTTTACTTTTAATTACAACTTGGTATTATTTTTAAAAGCAAAAAGAAGTATGGGGCATAGGAGATTTTTTAATGTTAAAAAAAGAAATGTTAGGGGCTGTATTTGAAGAAGGAAAATTAGTTTTAAAAAATGTAATTTTTCCAACAATTAAAAAAGAAAATGAAGTATTGTTAAAAATTGAATTGGCGAGCATTTGTAATACTGACATTAATATTTTAGAAAAACCTTCAAATTATCTTGCTATTCCAGAAATAATTTTAGGACATGAATATATTGGATCTATTTTAGAAGTAGGTAAAAATGTTCATGATTTTAAAATAGGTCAAAAAGTTGTAGTTAATCCAAGTATTTCCTGTCTTTTTTGTAAATATTGTCAAAATAATTTACCACATTTTTGCGAAAATTTATCTTATTTAGGTATTTCTGTTGATGGAGGATTAGCAGAATATAGTGTTGTTCCAAGTTCTACTTTATATTCTATTCCAGATGATTTAAATTCAGAAATAGCCATTTTTACAGAATCTTTATCTTATGTAATGAATGCTTTAGAAAAAATAAAAATTTTACCAGATTTTAATGTAGTAGTTTTAGGAACTGGATTAATAGGTTTAATTTGTATAAAATTACTTAAAACCTTTAATCCGAAAATGATTATTGCTTCTGAAATAAATAAATATCGCAGAAATTTTGCTTTAAAATGTGGAGCAGATTTTGTTATAAATCCTATTGAAGAAAATTTAGAAAAAGTAGTTTTAGAAAAAACTAAAATAGGAGCACATATAGTTATTGATACTGTAGGAAGTTTATTAAAATTTGCTTTTAAATTGGTACAAGTACAAGGGAAAATTATTCTTTTAGGAGAAAATAAACAAACAAAAACAGAAATATTCCAAAATAAAATTACTTCTTCTGAAATAACAATTTATGGTTCTACTTCTTCTCAATCATATTCATCTACTTTAAATTTTTTACAAAAAAATATAATTAATTTAGAAAATTTAATTACACATAAATTGCCTCTTTCTAAAATTCATGCAGGGCTTAATTTATTAAAAACAGGTGAAGCAATAAAAGTATTAATTTATCCAAATGAAATTAGTTAATCAATTTTTTATAATTTTATTGTGTTGTTTTTTTAAAAAACTTTAAATGATTTTTATGAAAAATAAACTATGCTTCTTCTTGTTCTGCTTCATATGCACATTCTTTATTTCCGCATTTTAGTTTATTTCCTTTTTCAATTAAAAAATTATTATTACAAGTTGGACAAGTTTTATTTACTGGTTTATACCAATTTATAAATTTACATTCTGGATATTTAGTACAATGCCAAAATATTTTTCCTTTTTTACTTTTTCGTTTTATTATTTCTCCAGAACAATCTTTTTCTGGACATTTTATATTAAAACTAATTGGCTTAGTAAATTTACATTTTGGATAATTATTACAAGCAACAAATTCACCAAATTTACTGGCTTTTATTAAAAGATCTCCTCCACATAAAGAACATTTTTCTTCTAATTGTTTTATATCTTTTTTAGAAGATTCTGATTCTTTTGAGAAAATGTTTTTAGTATTTTTACATTTTGGAAATTCAGCACAAGCAAGAAATTTACCATATCGTCCCCATTTTATTTTCATTGCACAACCACAAAGTTCACAAACTTCATCAGTACTTGTTTCTAATTTATTTTTAATTCCTTTAAGTTCTAATTTTGCATTTTGTAATTCTTGATAAAATGGTTTATAAAATTCAATAAGAATTTTTTTCCATTCTCTATCACCTTTTTCTATTCTATCTAAATCTTCTTCTAAATGAGCAGTAAATGCTATATCAAGTATTTTAGGAAAATTTTTTACTAAAATATCATTTACAACAATCCCTAATTCCGTGGGATAAAATTTCCCTTTTTCTTTTTTTACATAATTTCGTAATTGAATAGTATTGATAATAGTTGCATAAGTACTTGGTCTACCTATTCCCTGTTGTTCTAATTCTTTTACTAATGTTGCTTCTGTAAATCGAGCAGGTGGTTTTGTGAAATGTTGAGAAGGAATTAAATCTAATAATTGCAAAATTTCTTTTTCACAAATAGAAGGTAAAATATTTTCATTTTTGTTTTCTTCTTCTTCTTCTTGATAAATTTTCATAAATCCATAAAATTTAATTATTGTTCCGCTTGTTCTAAAAAGATAATCTCCAGATAAAATATCAATTGTTGTTATTGCTAATAGAGCAGGAGCCATTTGACAACTTAAAAATCTATTCCAAATAAGTTCATAAAGTTTAAATTGTTCTGGAGTAAGTTCATTTTTAATTTTTTCTGGTTCTTTTTCAATAAAAGTAGGTCTAATTGCTTCATGTGCATCTTGAGCACTGGATTTAGAAGCATAATAATTAGGTTTTTCTGGACAATATTCTTTGTTGAATTTTTTTACAATATAATCTCGAGTCTCTTTAATAGCATCTTGGGAAATTCGTGTAGAATCTGTTCTCATATAAGTAATCAATCCTATTGTTTCATTACTTATTTTTAATCCTTCATAAAGTTGTTGAGCTATTCTCATAGTTTTTTCAGTAGGAAATCCTAATTTTTTGTAAGATTCTTGTTGAAGAGTCGAAGTAATAAATGGAGGATATGGAAATTTCTTTTTTTCTTGAAATTTAACTTTGTCAACAATAAATTCTTTTGCTTTTATTGTTTCAATCAATTCTTTAGATTGAGTTTCATTAAAAATTTCTATTTTTTTTTGTTTATATTTTAATAATTTTGATTCTATTTTTTCATGTGATTTAGTTTCTAAATTTGCTATAATTTCCCAATATTCTTGAGGAATAAATTTTTCAATTGCTTTTTCTCTTTCACAAATTAGTCTTGTGGCTATAGATTGAACTCTACCAGCACTTAAATTTTCTTTTAAACATTGCCAAAGAAGAGGACTTATTTGATAACCTACTAATCTATCTAATATTCTTCTTGTTTGTTGAGCATTTACTTTATTCATATCAATTTGTCTGGGATTTTTTAAAGATGAAGTTATTGCTTGTTCTGTAATTTCGTTGAATGTAATGCGATATACAACTTTTTTTTTAAACAAAGAAGCAATATGCCAACCAATAGCTTCTCCTTCTCTATCTGGGTCAGTAGCTAAATAAATATTATTTGATTCTTTTGCACATTTAATTAATTCATTTATTATTTTTTTTCTACTTGGAATAATTACATAATGAGGCTTAAAATCTTTATCTATGTCAATTCCTAATTCTTTTTTAGGTAAATCCATAACATGTCCCATTGATGCTTTAATTATATAATTTTTACCTAATATTTTACTTATTGTTTTACATTTGGCTGGTGATTCAACAATAACTAAATTTTTTTCCAAATTTATTTCTCCTTTTTTTTGAAAATAAATTTATATATTTAGCATTTTTTAAAAAACTATAGACTTATTGTTAAATAACTTAAGTAAAATAATTCTTACTTAAATTGTTTTTATGAATTTCAAAAATTATTAATATTCTAATTTGGTAAATTTTATTAATGAATAATGAATTTTTTTAATATACACAAGGATTAATTTGTCAAACTAAAATATATTAAAAGCTAATTAGTAACGTTTGCATAAATTCATAGAGGTCTACTTTATCTTATAACCAATGTCAACTATTTTATTGGACTTTATATATTTAAGGATACCACCCATTATTTTGGTAGTAGTATTGGAATTGACATCATAAAAGGTTTAGATTCAACAAATTTTTGATGCATAACCCCTATGCCGTAACTTTTCATTAAAAATACTGTTTCATTTTTAATTTTTGCTTCTTTAATACGGATTATTTCACTTTCTGAGGGAATTATATAACCTATGATAAATTTTATTTTTTCTTTTGTAATTTTTTTATGCTTAAAATATGACTCGATATAAGGAGTGTTAATATGTAAAGGTAAAGTTAGATTAATGGATTCTTTAAATATTTCCATTGGAGAAATTCGAGTTAAATATGGAATTTCAGGAGCTTCGGCCTTTAATTCTTCTGGTATTTTCATTAGCTGTTTAGAAATACATATTGTTTCATCATCTAAAATTGTATAACAAATATTTGGATCTAATGTTTGATTACCTTTCATATCAGTTTGAAAAAGTTGATTAAAAATAAATATTTCACAATCTAATCTATTGCTCAGGGTATATTCAATCTTAAGTTCATTCCCCTTTTTTTCGATATTAGCAAAGAGGAAGACATTCAATTTCTCGTTCATTTCAACCCTCCCTTTACAGTCCTTTTTTGATATTTTTTGAAGAGAATTTGTGTTTTTTAGATTTTTTTCCATTCTTGTGGTTATTTTACATCCTAATATTAATATTAAAATAAAAAACCAAACAAGAATATCACTTATATATTGTTTCATTTTAATAATGTGTCCTTCAAGATAACTGTGTTGGCTTTGTTGTTAGCTCTTTCAATGTATGCTTTTTTTGCGTTCGCACAAACAGATTTAGTGCTTTTTTTTGTCGCTTTATTTTTCGTAAATTAGTATAAAATTATTGGCCTTGTTCAAACTTGAGAATATTTTGTTTTTTTATATC
>JBDRGX010000054.1:0-13785 GCA_043817485.1 bacterium | reverse complement strand
TCCATCTTTAATAGCTTCTTTTGTAATTGTTAATGGAGGTGCTATTTTCAAAGTTGCTTCTCCTACTGGAGTAAAAAGAGCTAATCCTTTTTCTACTGCTTTACCAACAAGTTCAAAAGCCAAATCTGGATTTGGTGTTTTTGTTTTAGGCATAACAATATGCATTCCATAAACTAATCCTTTTCCTTGAATAACACCAACTACATCTTTAAAATCTTTTTGAATTTTTTCTAATTCTTCTAACAATATTTTACCAATTTCATCAGCATTTTTAACAAGATTATTTTCAACAATACAATCTATACTTGCCAATGCTGCAGCTATACATACAGGATTTCCAGTATGAGTACTTGTCATTGCTCGAGCTTGATAAAGATCCATTACATCATTTCTTCCAATAACTGCTGATAAAGGAAGAGAGCTTGTAATACCTTTTCCACAACAAATAAGATCTGGCTCTACTTCATAATGTTCAAATGCAAACATTTTTCCAGTACGACCAAATCCAGCTTGCACTTCATCAAAAGTTAAAAGAATATCATTTTCTTTGCAAAAATTAGATAATAATTTAACAAATCCTTTGGGAAGAAATGTAGAACCACCACCTTGATAAGTTTCAGTAATAATTCCAGCTATTTGATTAGGAGAAACAGAAATAGATGATAAGTAGTTTTTAAAATTTTCAAAACATTCTTTATCACAATTTTGATAATTTTCTTTACCCCATGGACATCTAAAACAATTTGGAAATGGTACTTGTTGTATATCTTTATCTAAATTAATAATCCAATCTTTTAAAGATGGAATACCACCCATCATTTGAGAACCTAATGTTCTTCCATGAAAAGCACCAGTAAAAGAAATCATTTTTATTTTTTCTTTACCACCATTTTTAAAACCATAAGTTCGTGATAATTTTAAAACACATTCTGTAGCTTCAGATCCAGTAGTAAGTAAAAAAACTTTACCAAGTGATTTTGGAGCAAGATTTACTAATTTTTCTGCTAATTTTGCTCTCATTTCACTTGGAAAACAATAATTATGAAGTAGTCCATAATTAACTTGATTAATAATAGCTTCTTGTATTTTGGAATTACTATGTCCAGCATTTGTTACTAAAACACCACTACTCCAATCTAACCAAATATTTCCCCATTTATCAAAAATTTGAAAATCTTTTGCTTTATCCCAAACAATTAAAGGTTGTCCTTGCATAGATATAGGTTCATATTTTTGTAAATTTTCTAATATAGGAATAGATTCTGGAACTGGAAATTTAGTTTGAATTCGTCTAAAACAAGTATTTATTTTTTTAACATCTTTTGGTATCATTTCATAAACTTTAGCCATTTTAAAAACTCCTTTTTTATATTATAATTACAAATGTTTTTTGTATATTGACTTATATTTTTTTTGTCAAATATTTTAATTATTTTTTTACTTTTTATCAAAAATATATTATTCATTTAATTTACGAATACAGATAGATTAGAAAATTAGATAATTAAATGAAAAAATAACCATTTTAAAATTTTTTTTATTTTTTTATTTAGTAACAACCTTTTTAAAAAAAACATTTGACAAATAAATATAAGTTTTTTATTATTAAATTTTATTCAATTTCATATTTTAGAAATTTTAGAAAAACAAGGTGTTAATTTTTTCGTAATTAATGAATGTATTAACCTAAATAAAAGGAAAAAAAATATGTATAAACAGATAAAAGAAGAAATCAAACAAGATTACTACCAGCAAAATTTTTCAAATGACGGACAAAAATTTGTTGCTTGGTATTTAATGAACATTCATTTAAGAAGTATGAATGAAACCAAAGACGACATCACAGACGGTGCGGATGACAAACAAATTGACGCTATCGTAATTGATGATGATAAGCAAACTATTTTTACAATTCAAGGAAAGTTTATTGGGAGTTCTTCAGTTGACGCAGAACCCTTGAGAGAAGTTTTATCCTCTTGGTTGCAATTACGAGATATAGTAAGATTACAGGAGGTTGGAAATATAAAATTGAAAAGGAAATTATCAGAAGTTGCGAAAGCACTTGAGGACGATTATGAAGTTGCTTTTGAATTGATTACAACTTCTACTCTAACAGAATCTGCAAACAATGACCTTGCAACATTTCAAAAACAATTAGCTGACCTTGCTGAAAATGAAGATTTTCCATCATCAATAACTGTCATTGATAAAGACGAGTTAAACAGAAGATATGATTTGGCACTGGAAAGAGAAAATCCATCAATTAAACATACAATAGATTTATCTAACAGCCATTTTCTACCTCTTAATATAGCGGGAACGCAAGTCATTGTTGCTGCAATTCCTTTAAGTGAATGTATTAACATTCCTGGCATAAAGGACGGAACATTATTCCAAAAAAATGTTAGACAAAGTTTGGGTTTAAATAATGCAGTAAATAAGGGGATAAAAAATACAATATACAGCGACAAACATCGTGACTTTTTCTTTTTTCACAATGGTATTACTGCCATTTGCAATAAACTTGAATTACAAGACCACAAATTAAAACTTAATGGGTTAAGCGTTGTGAACGGTTGTCAATCGTTAAATACTATTATAAATTGTAGTGAAAAAATAAAAACATTAGACGACACTTTTGTTTTATTTAGGTTTTACGAAATTCCACAAAGAGAAAGAGCAGACAGAATAAGTATTAACACAAACTCTCAAAGTGCTGTCAAGCCCCGTGATTTAAGAAGCAATGATAAAAGAGTTTTGAACTTAAAGAAACTCTTTGAACAAAAGTATCCCAGCGGTTACTTCATTACAAAACGGGGCGAGCAAGCTCCTGCTGACAAAGACAAAAATTATGTGTTAGACTTTTCCGACCTTGGCAAATATTTAATTGCTTGGCACTCTAAAAGACCTAATATTTCATATAGTGAAGCAAAAATTTTTGATAAATATTTTGAGCAACTTTTTAAGCGGGAATATAAACCAGAGAACGCTCACGCACTTAATTTTTGGACGAAAGAGCTTCTAAAAAGTTGGACTGACCAAAATCCTCTCGGATTGAATGAAACATTGCTTGCAATGAAAGCGTACGCGCCATATCATCATCTTTATGCTATATCAATGTGCTTTGCAATTTCAAATAATGAATCAGACAGAGTTCCAAATCCGAGTCGTTGTTTAGAAAAAGCCCAACAAGATGGAATGGTAACTGAAATAATTAGCATTAGTGGAAGTAGTGTCAATATGGCATTAGAAGCTGCTGCTAATGAAGCTCAACCACAAGGGAAAATATTTAGCCCTTCTAATTGGATTAAAACTAAAGCTTGTCTTGCGGGGATAAATTTTGCAATTCGCAACTATTTTAGTATGCTTCCAATGATTCCTGGTGGACAAGACATTAGCAAACGACTAAAACAAACATTAACATTAGCAAACGAAGATTTTGAATATAGATGGGAAGCTGATTAAAAAAAGGAAAAATTGGGGTCAAACCGGGAATGTTGAATGTAGTAATAGATAAGGAAACGCAATAGCAAATAACAATGGCTAAATGATTCGCTATATTCACCTAAATTGCTTTGCAACTTCGTTTAGCCTAACCATAAATAACATTTTTCTTGGTGTTGATAGGATTCGTCAATTGGATAGGCTGATCAAATATAGGTTAGCAACTGACTTCGTTGTCTACAAATCTGAGGAAATAGAGCAGAAATTAAACTTGGGCGATTCTTTTGTAAAGAGTATTTTTGAAGAAGGAAGGGTTCTCTATGATGCAAAATAAGACAATTGTAAGAGAAAATTCAAATTGAAAAAACAATATCTTTATTGGTAAATGATTTGAAAAAATATTTATAACACAATTTTAAATATTTTTGTATTTTTTAAAACTTTAACAAGTTTATTCAAAAAAGGAGATTATTCAATGTTTATTCAACAAATTATAAAAAAATTAAGCATATTTCTTTTTTTAATAAATTTAGCTCATTCAGAAATTCCTTTATTACAAACACCTTTTTTGCCAATTTCTGAAAATGAATCTGTAATTATAAAATGGCAAGCATTAACAGAAGATGTTTGTGTTTTAGAATATTCAAGAGTTCCAGAATTCGAAGGTGCTAATTTTCTTAATCAAACACAAAAAGGAGAAATAACTTTTATTCCTAATAATGTAAATTTTCAAACTGGAATTTATTATGCTCGAATAAAACAAAAAGATTCTAATAATTTTTCAACTATTTTTAGAATTTGTATTGATGCTAATCAAGTTCCTTTAATGAATAAACCCGATGATTTATTTACTATTACTTTATCTCAATTACCTTTAATTTTTTCATGGACAAAAGTTGAAAATGTTCCTTTTTATCATATTATAGTTTCTGATATGCCTATAACTTTAGATAAAAGTGGAAAAAATATAAAAGTAAAAAACATTTCTCCAATATGGCAAGCTATTACTTCATCATCAACAATAAATTATGGTGATTTAGATCCTTCTGGAACATTTAATAATACACAAACACCTCCTTTATTTCATGGAGGAAAATATAGCTGGGTAGTTTTAAATAATTATGATAATACAATTGTTATGACTTCTCCTAGAATAAATTTGTATAGAGATTTTAAGGTAAATTTTTCCCCAATAAATTTAGAACAAGCACAATTACTTTCTCCTTTAAATAATACAATTATTGGTTATAATGCTGATGATAAAATTGATTTTACATGGAATCCTGTATCTGGAGCTACTCATTATTATTTTATTCTTTATATTTTTCTTGGAGGAACAGAAGGAGAAAGTTCTGTTTATAATAAAATATGGGAATCTTTTACAACTCAACCTTCTATTACTTTAACAAATGCAAGTAAAATACTTTCTAATTATGAATTTAAATGGAAAGTTTTGGCTTTAGATGAGACAAATACTAAAAAATCTTCTTGTAGTGAAATTTTTGGCTTTAAATATCAAATAAATACTGCTAATCTTAATTTATATATAAAAGATATATCTAATGCTTCTCCAATTTCTCGAGCTTATATTAGATTGAATCAAATACCTGGAGAAATATTAGTTATTGAAACAATTGTTGATGATAAAGGTGAAATTAAAGATATTAAATTACCCATAGGAAAATATCGAATTACCGTTACGAAAACTGGTTATAAACAAATCAATGAAGATATAATAGAAATAAATCAACAAAACATTGGAACAAATATATCAAAAGCAATAAATCTTAAAAGAAATACTGCTACTTTTTTGGGAAAAATAAAAAATTTTGGTGGAGGAAATATAGTTGGAGCTTTAATTGAATTTACTTCTCTTGATGTAGAAAATATTACAAAAACAACTTTTACAGATGAATATGGTTGGTATTGTATGGACTTGCCTTTTCAAACAGATAATATTACTGAAATTCGAGATTGGACTATTAAAATTTCCAAATCAGGGTTTAAAACAATTATTGAAAAAATTTCTTTATCTTTTGGACAAAATTTACAAAAAGATTTTATTCTTTATGAAAATGCAGCCATTGTTTCAGGGAATATTAAAAATGCTAATAATGATCAATTACTTGAAAATGTTTTAGTAAAAGCAATTAATGAAAAAGGTACTACTTTTTCTACCAAAACTAATAATGAAGGCAAATATGAATTTTTATTAGAATTTACAGAAGAAGGTCTTTTATGGAATATTGAAGCAAGTTTTAATGGATATATTTCTACATCTCAATCTATTTTGTTAAAAACAGAAGATGAAAAAATATTAAATTTTAAACTTATTTCTGCAGATATAATTTTAAAAGGTTTTATTTTAGATGTTAAAAGCAAAACAAGAATATCTTCTGCTAAAATTATAGTTACAAAAGAAACAAATGAAAGTTTAGAAACATTTACAAACACAATTGGTTTTTATGAATTAGGTTTAAAAAAAGATTTATATCAAATAATTATTTCTGCTGATGGTTATTGGAGTTTAAAAGAAGAATTAGATTTTAGATCTATAAATCAATCAATAAGTGATAAAGATTTTTATTTAACACCATTTGATACTTCTTATACTTTATCTGGAAAAATTACAGAAAATGGAACTACTGAAATATCTAATGCAACAATAAAAGTAGCAACTAATAATTTATCATTTGAAAAAAGTAGTTTAAGTGCTATAAATGGATTTTATTCAATTGAAAAAATTCCTCAAAATCAAATTAGCATTACTGCAAATAAAGAAGGATATATTTCTGGATTACTTGAAAAAGCAATAAATGCCAATGATTTTAATTTTAATATTTTATTACCTTTAAAACATACATCAGTTAAATATGGAAAAGGTGATATAAATATTAAAATTGACAAATTTATTAACAAACAATTTGAAGTAACTTTAAAATGGAAAACATTATTAAATGCAGATTGGAAAACTCTTTCAACGATAATTGTAAGAGAAAATGATGGCTTTTGTAATTTTATAATACCTTTATCATTACATCAAGTACAAAAAGGAGAAATATTTTATCAAATAGAAGCTGAATGTTCAGGGCTTTCATTTGAAATAAAAAAATTTCAAAGTAATGTTTATACAATTTCTATGGGAACAATGGCTGATAAAGTAGAAATTACACCTTCCTTTCCAATTTTAGGAAAAGAATCCTTTTGTAATTTTGAAATAGTAACTTTAGATAAACAAGGCAATAATATTGATATGGAAAAAATGATAAATGAGGGTAAAATAGAAGTAAAATGGGAAATAGGAAATGAAAGTACAGTGGCTTTAAATCAAATTACTTGGATATCTGGAATTGCAGGAAAAAGTTATACTGGGAAAATAAAAGCAAATCAAAAAGGAGAAATAATTTTAAAAGCAAAAGTTAATTTTAAAGAAGTAGAAGATCAAAAAATTACTGAAACAAAAATTACTATTTCAGAATCTAAAGAACTTAAAATTTATATTCGAGATAGTAATATGTATAATGGAATGATAAAAAGCACTGATCCCAAAGTTAAATTTATTTGTGAAGCAATAGATACAATAACTGGAAAAACAATGGAAAGTAATTTAATTACTTGGTCTAATGAGCCAAAAATTTCTGGAAGAACTCAAAATCCTTTTGATGAAGAAAATTATTTTTATTTTAATCATGATGAATTTGATTTTAGATTTATTGGTGAAATAACCGTTATCGCAACAGATAATTTCAATAAAATTAAATCTTCTCCTTATAAAGTAACTGTTTTATCTCAATTTTTATCTCCTGAAAATTCCATTAAAAAATTAGGCAATGATAAATTTGAAATATTATTATCTAATACGCAATATATTGATGCTAAAGATAAAACTGGAAGAATATGGTTACAAGAAAGGGATTTAAAAGATGAAGAAAAAAAAAATGGAAAAATATACTGTTATTTCTTCTAAATATTTTAAAATAGGAACAGAAAATTTTATTATTAATCAAGGGCTTATTAAAGTTGCTATAGTAATTCCAAATGAAATTAAAAATAAAGAAAACCTTTTTGTAGGAATAAAAAAAAGTGGAGATTTAAGTTATCAAAAATTAAATTCTCAAATATTTGGTAATAAAATTATAGCAGAAAATATTTCTTTATCTATTACTGGAACTACAGAATTTGTTTTATTGGGCTCAAGACAATTATTATCTTTTGAAACATTAGAATTAGTGCCTAATCCTTTTTCTTCTTATAAATCAGGACTTCAAATTAAATATAAACTTAATTGTGAAAAAGGAAAACCTCGTATTACTATAAAAATATACAATATGTTAGGAGAATTAGTAAAATCTTTAATTGAAAATAAATATTGTGGAGTTTTTGAAGAATATATAGAAATATGGAATGGAACAGATGATTTTAATAAATCTTGTTGTAATGGTAGATATTTAGTGCTTTTACAAATTACAGATGGAACTTTTGTTAAAAAAACAATTAAACAAGTAGTTTTATGGAAATAATGAAAATACATTTACAAAACAGAATTAAAAAAATAAAACAAATTATAAATATAAATTTCCTTATTTCTAATTTAAAAAATATTCAGTATTTAACTGGATTTACTGGAAATTGGGCAAAAATTTTAATTACTCCTGAAAAAAACTTTTTTTTTACTAATAGTTGTTATTATGAAGAAGTTAAAAATAAAATAAAAAATTTTGAAATAATTTTATGTAAAAATAGTTTAGCAGATTCTTTGAAAAATATATTTAAAAAATTCAAAATAAAAAAACTTTATTTTGAAGAAAATTATTTTTCTTATCAAGAATATAAAAACTTATCTCAACAATTACATTCCATAAAATTTATTCCTTCAAATAATTTGATAGAAAAAATAAGAGAAGTAAAAGATGATGATGAAATAAAATTATTAAAAAAAGCAGCAAAAATTGGAGATAAAGCATTTCAATATTTACTTAATTTTATAAAGCCAGATTTAAAAGAAATTGAAGTATCTATTGAATTAGATTATTTTATTAAAAAAAATGGTGGAGATAAAATTCCTTTTGATTATATTATTGCTTTTGGAAAAAATTGTGCATATCCTCATGCAACTGCAACAAATAAAAAATTAAAAAAAGATGAAATGATTTTATTTGATTTTGGAGTAAATTATAAAGCGTATAATTCAGATATAACTCGAACTATTTTTTTAGGAAAAGCAAGTGAAAAATATAAAAAAATTTATAACATAGTGCTTTCTGCTCAAAAAATAGTATTAGAAAAAATAAAACCAAATATAGAATGTGGAAAATTAGATTTATTAGCAAGAAATTTTATTGATAAACAAGGATTTGGAAAATATTTTATTCATGGGCTTGGACATGGAATTGGTTTAGATGTTCATGAAAATCCTTATTTAAGCAAACAAAATAATGAAAGATTAAAAGAAAATACTGTAGTAACAATAGAACCAGGAATATATATCCCAGGATGGGGTGGAATAAGAATAGAAGATATGGTATTTTTAGGAAAAAACAAAATAGAAATTTTAACTAAATCACCTAAAGAAATGATAGAATTATAAATTTTGTAAAACAACATAAGGATAATAAAAATAATAATGAAATTTTTTTTTATATGTATTATATCTTTTTTTTCTTTGTTATCATTTATTTTTAGTGATCAGTGGAAAATAAATTTTGTAGTTCAAAAAGATGAAATTATAATTAATTGGATGCCTTTAAAAGAAGCATCATGGTATAATCTTCTTATTTTCAAAGAAAAAGAATTGAAAAATTTAATTTGGACTATTTCTACAAAAGAACCTTCTGCTAAATTTTCTAAAACTATTTTATTTTCTAATGAAGCTTTTTATTTAGACATCAGAGCAATAAATGAAAATGGAAAACAAATTAGTTGTTATTTAACTTCTTCTATTATTTCACCAGATACTACACATGAATGGATAGATAATATCAATATTTCTGTATCACAAAAACAAAATACAATTACAGAAAAAAAATCATATTTTCCTATATTTTCTCAAACATTTTCTTATTCAGAAAATAAATACATAAATTCTTTTTTTCAAACTTATAATTTAGATAATAATTTTAATTGGACATTTGAAAAACTTAATTTATTAACTTCAAGTAATTTAACTTATGAAAACAGTTTACAAAACAATTTTAAATATGGATTTTCTTTTTGTCCAAGATTTAAAGAAGTGCCTTTAAGCATTTCTTATAATTTTAATCGTTATTTTTCTTCTAATCAAACTTATCAAAATGTTAATTTTAATTATTATATTCCTAAACCTGTATTAAATTTAAATTTTGGATATTCTCTACATAATAATTTCAATGTTTTTTCTTTTCAAACTTTATATACAATAAACAATCAAAGCAATATTAGTTTATTTTATCAAGATTACAAAAATTCAAACTCATTTAGTATTCATTTTTATAGAAGGTATTAATTTTTTTATGAAAAAAATAAGAATTATTTGTATAATTATTTTTTCTTTTTTAATTTTTAATTGTAAAATTTATGCTAAGGAAAAATTAACTATATTTTACGCTGGAAGTTTATCTTTTATTTTTCAAAATTTATGTATAGAATTTAACAAAATTTATCCTGAAATTGAAATTTTAAAAGAAGTAAGTGGTAGTCGAATGGCTGCACGAAAAATAAGTGAATTAGATAAAAAAGCAGATTTAATAGCAGTTTCAGATTATGATGTTATTGAAGAATTACTTATGCCTCAATATGTAGATTGGTATTTAATTTTTGCAAAAAATGAAATGGTTATTGCTTATCAAAAAAAAAGTAAATTTAGTAATAAAATAAATGCACAAAATTGGTATCAAATTCTTCTTGATCCAAATGTAAAATTTGGTAGGGGGAATGAAAATATGGATCCTTGCGGTTATAGAACATTGATACTTTGGCAATTATCTAATATTTATTATAAAAAAAATATTTCAGTTTTGCTTAATAATAAATGCACTTTCATAAGACCTACAAGTGAAGAATTATTAGCACTTTTAGAAAAAGAAGATATTGATTATGCTTTTGAATATTTTTCAGTTGCCAAACAACATAATTTTAAGTATGTAAAATTACCACAAGAAATAAATCTTGGAAGTATTGAAAATAAAAAATATTATAAAAAAGCAAAAGTAAAAATTGCTGGTAAAAATATAGGAGAATGGTCTGAAAAAATTGGAGAACCAATTGTTTATGCTTTAACAATCCCTTTAAATGCATCTTCTCCAAAAATATCTTTAAATTTCATAAAATTTCTTTTAAGTAAAAAAGGTCGAGAAATAATTGAAAAAAATTATCAAAATTTTATATTTCCAGCTTTAATAATTAAAAATAAAATCTGTAAAAACGAATTTTTTATAAAAGAATTACAAAAAGAAGGAGTTAAAATAAAAAAGAATAAGTAAATATATATAATGGCAAAAAAAAAATTATACATACAAATTAAGTCGTTATATATATTTTTTAAAAAAAAATTGCAAAATATATTGTTTTTGTTAAATAAAAAGTAAAAAAATAAACATAAAAAATCAAAATATTTATTTAATTTGGAGGTAATCAATGAATCTAAAAATTTATATAGATGGAAAATTAGTTGCAGACGATAAAGCAAAAATTTCTGTTTTCGATCATGGACTTTTGTATGGAGATGGTGTATTTGAAGGCATTAGAGCTTATTCTGGAAGAGTTTTTAAATTAACAGAGCATATTGATAGACTTTATAAATCTGCTAAAGCAATAATGCTAAAAATTCCTTTAAATAAAGAGGAAATGGAACAAGCAGTTTTAAAAACTGTAAGAGCTAATAATTTTCAAGAATGTTATATTCGATTAGTAGTTACAAGAGGAGTAGGAGATTTGGGATTAGATCCTCGAAAATGTCTTAAAGCATCTGTTATTATTATTGCAAGTAAAATTCATTTTTTTTCAGAAGATTTTTATAAAAATGGATTAAAAATAATGACAGTTCCTACTCGAAGAAATTCTATTGAATCACTTAATCCTAATATAAAATCTTTAAATTATCTTAATAATATTTTAGCTAAAATTGAAGCTAATAATATGAATGTTTTAGAAGCAATTATGTTAGATAATAACGGTTATGTAGTTGAAGGAACTGGAGATAATATTTTTATTATTAATGATAAAAATGAACTTTTAACTCCACCTACTTATTTAGGAGCATTAAAAGGAATTACAAGAGATACGATTATTGATTTAAGTAAAAATATTGGGTTAACTTTTAGAGAAGAGATACTTACAAGATATGATCTTTACAATGCTTTTGAATGCTTTTTAACTGGAACTGCTTGTGAAGTAATTCCCGTAATAAATATAGATGAAAGAATAATTGGAAATGGAAAACCTGGAATTAATACAGTAAAACTAATTAAACTTTTCAAAGAATATGTAAAAACAAATGGAGTAAAAATTTAATTTGTTTTTAACGGTAAGTAAAAATATTCGAATTTATTTTAATTTGAAAATTGAAAATTTGTTTTTGATTTCAGTCATTTGAATTTATTTTAAATTACAAATTACAAATTGAAAATTTTAAAATTACCATAGAAACAATAATCGGGAAAAACATTTAAATTGAAAATTTTCTACAATAATGCCACCCCCCTTCGGGGTTAGAATTATTGGTAAAAACATTCGAATTTATTTTAAATTGAAAATTGAAAATTCTTTTCGTATTTCGATATTCGTTTTTACCAATATCTTATTCCTAACGGAATGAATTGGTTTATGTTCTTTATCAACAATTATCATTTCGTAAATGTCCCATAGGAATGATATATTGGTAGAAAAAATCATTTCTGTATAATACAAATGCCGTAGGCATGATATATTAAATTTCAATCGGTTCTACTTAATATAAATAAAAAAGGAGTATATTTTGTTTCCTTTAAAAGACAGAGCACCTACAAAAATTTTTCCTTTTATTAACTTACTTTTCATTTGTGTTAATATAGTAATTTTTATTTATGAAATTAAAATGGGATCTAAATTAAATGATTTTGTTATAAATAATGCTATTATTCCTTACAAAATAACTCATCCTAATATTTTTAATATTATAGATATAAAAAAATTAATTTTTCCTTTTATTATTTCTATTTTTTTACATGGTGGTTGGATTCATTTAATTGGAAATATATGGTATTTATGGATATTTGGAGATAATATTGAAGATAGATTAGGTCATTTTAAATATTTTTTATTTTATTTTTTTTGTGGTTGGATTGCTTCTTTAATTCATATTATTTTCAATCCAAATTCTCAAATTCCTTGTATTGGAGCAAGTGGAGCAATAGCTGGTGTTTTAGGAGCATATTTAATTATATTTCCTAAAACAAAAATTTTAACATTAGTTCCTATTTTTATGTTTTTAAAAATTATAGAATTACCAGCATTTTTAATTCTTTTTTTATGGTTTGCAATTCAATTTTTAAATGGAACTACAACAATCATTACATCTAATACTGGAGGGATTGCTCATTGGGCACATATAGGAGGATTTTTGACTGGTATATTTACAATTTCTGTTTTACATAAAAAATAAAAAGAAGAAAATACACTATGAAAAATAAAATAATATTTTTGATATTTTTTTTGTTTTTGCTAATAAATAAACAAATTATAGCAAATGATTTTATAATAAAAGAAATACGAATTAAAGGAAATTATTATACACAAGAAAAGGTAATTCTACATTTTCTTGATTTTAAAATAGGGGATAAATTATCTAAACAAGAATTAGAGCAAAAAATAAAAAAAACACAACAAAAATTATTTTCTACTTTTTATTTTTTTGATGTTAATGTATTTCTTTTACCTAGTTCTGAATTAAATAAAGCTGTAATTTTAATTGAAGTAGAAGAAGGCTTTTTATGGCGATTTGGAGGAGGTCCTATTTATGCAAGTATTGGATTAGATAATCTTTGTGGACAAGCTAAAAATATTGATTGTAAATTAGGATTAAATATACAAAGCATTCATTATAAAGATTTAAAATTATTTGATACTCGATTTATTATAGATATATTTGGATCTCATACTATTGGAGAAGAATATGAAGTAGAAAATACTGAAAAAAAATTCGAAATAGAACAATATACTAAAAAAATTACTTTAGGATATAATTATAAACTGTTGTTACTTTGTCAATATGTTAATTTTTTACTACGTGAAAATGTTAATTTTTTAGATTGAAAAATTAACATATTTTCACATATTCTCGTTGGTTTAAAAAACTTTCTATTTTTTTATTGAGTTTATAGGATTTAC
>JBDRGX010000053.1:0-12574 GCA_043817485.1 bacterium | reverse complement strand
CTTACGATGAGGACAAAACACCATTTTATGTTGACTTTGTAGTTAAATTTAAAGACGGAAGAATTGGTTTATTTGATCCGCACGGGACACAATTTTCTGATTTTGGACCAAAATCTGATGGACTGCAAAAATATATTAAGGAAGAAAATAAAAAAGGCAAAAAATTATTTGGTGGTTTGGTTGCTAACACAGGCACAACAACAAACAACGGCAGGTGGGTTTATTTTACCGATAGCAGTGATAAATTTAAGAAAGGTGAGTTTGGTAATTGGACAGATTTGGAATTTTAATTTTTTTGGGGGTGCTTGCCAATGAAAGTGGCACATAGTGTATCAGCTCATCTAAATTAGCTCCTTTTTCTTTTTTATTACCTTGAAGGTATTTTTCTCTTAATGTTTTCACATTGCTTTTTTGATTTTTTATCCATGATAATTATTTTATTTATACTAACTTCCATTCCAGAATTTAACGCAACAGTCGCACCCCGTGCGGGTGCGTGGATTGAAACCTACGGCGGTCAATGATATGATTTTTGCAAAAAGTCGCTCTCCGTGCGGGAGCGTGGATTGAAACCACTATCATTTTGAATTCTCTGACTCCTAACTTTTTCATAATTAAGCATATACGGGAATTTAGTATAAACTAATTTAATTTTACAACATATTTAAAGAAAAACTTTATAAAAATATTGACAAATCACCTATTTTATATTATTTAACCCTTTTTTTATTAAATACTAAAAAAATAAAGTAATTTGCATTATTTTATTGTAAAAGGAGGATCAAATGTGTTTTTCTTTTTCTGATAAAATTAACCATTTACCTAAATATTTGTTTGCTCAAATTGATGAAATAAAAAAACAAGTGGCGAGTAAAGGCATAAACATTATAAATCTTGGGATAGGAGATCCAGATATTCCTACTCCTTCTCACATTATTGATGCTTTGATTAAATCTGTTCAAAATCCAGTTAATCATCAATATCCTTCTTATAATGGATTATTAGAATTTAGAAAAGCAGTAAGTTTTTGGTTTGAAAAAAGATTTAATATAAAATTAAATCCAGATCAAGAAATAGTAAGTTTAATTGGTTCTAAAGAAGGAATTTTTCATTTTCCATTAGCTTTTATAAACAAAGAAGATATTGTTCTTGTTCCAAATCCAGCTTATCCAGTTTATAAAAGCGGAACTATTTTTGCAGAAGGAATTCCTTATATGATGCCTTTATTGAAAGAAAATGATTTTTTACCAGATTTAGATGTTATTCCAGAAAATATAAGAAATAAAGCAAAAATAATGTTTCTTAATTACCCAAATAATCCAACTGGGGCAGTAGCTTCTTTAGAATTTTTTAAAAAAGCTGTTGATTTTGCCCATAAATATAATATTATTATAGCTCATGATAATGCTTATTCTGAAATATGTTTCAATAATTACAAAGCTCCAAGTATTTTTCAAATTGATGGATCTTTTGATTGTGCTATTGAATTTCATTCTCTTTCAAAAACTTATAATATGACTGGTTGGAGAATTGGATTTGCAGTAGGAAATAAAAAATTAATTAAAGCATTGGGCTCTGTTAAAGAAAATGTAGATTCTGGAGTTTTTCAACCAATTCAATATGCTGCTATTACTGCTTTAACAAGTTCTCAAGATTGTATAAAACAAAATATAAATATTTATCAAAAAAGAAGAGAAGTTGTATTAAGTGAATTTAAAAAAATAGGAATAGAAATTGAATTACCAAAAGCTACTATATATTTATGGATTCCAGTTCCAAATGAAAAAAAATCATTAGAATTTTGTCAAAATATTTTAGAAAAAACAGGAGTTGTTTTTACTCCAGGAATAGGATTTGGTGAGTATGGAGAAGGATATTTTAGAATTTCTTTAACATTAGATGAAGTAAAATTACAAGAAGCAATTAGTAGAATAAAAAATGTCCTTTAAAGAAGTTTATTTAGGTTTTGGCTCTAATATTGGTGATAGAAAAAATAATATTATAAAATCTTATGAAATGATAGAAAAATTACCAAATACAAAAATAATTAAACAATCTTCTTTTTATGAAACAGAACCAATAGGGATAAAAAATCAACCAAAATTTATCAATACTGTCATAAAAATAAAAACTTTTTTTTCTCCAATTGATTTAATACAACATTTAAGTATTATTGAAAAAAAAATAGGTAAAAAAAAAGAATATAAATGGGGACCACGAATAATTGATATTGATATTTTATTTTATGAAAAAATAATTTTCAAAAATGATTTTTTAGAAATTCCTCATTCAGAAATGATTCAAAGAAAATTTGTTTTAATTCCATTAGCAGAAATTGATGAAAATATTCTTCATCCTGTAGAAAATAAAAACATAAAAGAATTATTGAAAGAAGTAAGTGATGAAAGTGAAGTAAATTTTTATTCATAAATTTTACATATTGAACCGACGATTTAAATCGTCGGTTCACCATATAAACAAAAGTAAAACAATATGAAATTTTGGATTGGAAAATTTCATATTCTCGATCTAAAATAAAAAATAGATTTAACAAATAAAAAAACATTGGTATCTTGAAAATATTTGAAAAAAATAATATTTTTAAATTAAATTTTTTCTTGACTTTCAACAAAATTAAACATTATACAATTTTGTTATTTTTATAAAATTAATAAATTTGAGGAGGTTTTATGTTATCAATACTTACATTTATTCATATTGTTGTTTGTATAATTTTGATTATAATAATACTTTTGCAAAAAGGTAAAGATGATGGATTAGGTGGTGCTTTTGGAAGTAGTTCATCAGAACCAGTTTTTGGTGCTAAAACAACAACTGCTTTTTTAGTTAAATTAACTGGTGTTTGTGCAGCAATTTTCATGATAACTTCTTTAACGCAAAGTATTATTATAAGTAAGAAAAAACCATTTATTTTAAAAAAAGAAAAAATAGAAAAAACTATCCCTAAAAAAGTAATTCCGAAAAGTTCCAAATCAATATCTATAGAAGAAATAAAAAAAGAAGAAACAAAAAAACTTAATGTTCCTCAACCTCAACAACCTATTTCTGAAAAAGTAGAAAAAAAACCATCTAAAGGAAAATGAATAAACCTTTAGTAAAAATTCTTTTTTGTTATATTTTAGGAATAATAATTGGTATTTATATAGATATTCCTTTATCTTTAAGTTTATGGGTTTATTTTTGTGGATTAATTTTTTTTGTAGTTTCTTATTTTAAATTAAAATATTTAAAAGACATTTCTTTAATTTTTATTTTAATATTTTCTGGTTTTTTAATTTACGAAATTAATACACATTATTATTTTACTAAATCTCATATTACAAATCTTGCATTAAATAGAAAATATACAATTTATGCTATAGTTGTAGATGATCCAGAAATTTCAAATAAAAAAACTACTTTAACTTTAAATATTGAAAAAATAGTTTTTCCTCGTATAGAATTTAATTACAAAGGGAAAATAAAGCTTTATATTAAAAATTCTTTTTATAAATATCAATATGGTGATAAATTATTTTTTACTGGTAAAATATATTCTTTAGAAAAAATAAGTGACCAAAAACAATCAAATTGGAAAAAAATACTTATTACTAATAAAATTTGTGGAATAATTTATTTAAAAGGAGATTATTTTATAAAAAAAATTGGTAAGGTAAAAGGAAATTGGTTTATAAATATAAATTTAAAAATTAAAAGATGGCTTGAAAAAAAAATAGAAAAAACCATGAATTTTTCATCATCTAATCTATTAAAAGGTTTTATATTAGGAACAAGAGAAAAAATTACTCCAGAAATAGAAAATTTTTTTCTAAAATCTGGAACTTTACATATTTTAGCAGTAAGTGGAATGCATGTAAATTTATGTTTAGGATTTATTTTTTTATTTTTAAAATTGATGAAAATTCCTAAAAAACTTAATTATTTGTTATGTATAATATTTTTGTTTTTCTTTGCAACTATTACGGGCTATAGAGGTTCTGTTTTAAGATCTTCTATTATGGCTGCTTTTTTTTTATTAGCAAAATTATTAGATAAGGATACAAATATGTTTAATCTTTTGGCTGCATCTGCTTTTGTAATATTAGTTTTTAATCCTTGTTTTTTATTTGATATTGGTTTTCAACTTTCATTTATGGCTATTATTTTTTTAATTTATTCGGTACCTATTTTACAATCCATTAAAAAAAAGAATTTAGAACAACTACCTAAAATAAACTTATACTTACTAAAAATAAAAGAATATTTTTTTCAAATATTGATTTCTTCAATATGTGTTTGTATTGGACTTTTACCTCTTAGTATTTATTATTTTAATACTATTTATACTTATGGTATTTTTACAAATTTATTAGCAATTCCTTTATCAACAATAAGTCTACAATTGGGCTTATTAACATTTATTACTTTTTCGCCCATAGATAAAATATTAGGATTTTTCAATGAAATTGTTTTATCTTTTCTTTTAAAAGTAGTAGCTTTTTTTGCTAAACTTCCATTATCTACAATTGAAGTTTCTAATTTTTCAATATTTTTTCTTTTATTATCTTATTGTTTAATTTTTTGTTTATTCAATATAAATAAATTTTATTTTTTTCAAAAAATTTTCTTAACACTTAACAAAAAAAGGTAAAAAATGACAAAAGAAAAATCTTTAGTTTTAATTAAACCAGATGTTGTTTGTAAAAATAAAATTGGAGAATTATTAAAGTATTTTGAAAAAAAAGACTTAAAAATAATTGCTTTAAAAATGATAAAATTACAAGAAAAAGATGTAGATAAATTTTATGAAATGCATAAAGATAAAGATTTTTTCATAGAATTGAAAAAATTTATGTTAACAGCTCCTTGTATTGCTTGTGTTATAGAAGGAGAGAATGCGATTAGTAAAATAAGAAAAATTATTGGGCATAGAATTCCACAACAAGCTTTGAAAAATACAATAAGATATAAATTAGGTTCAGATGGAAGAAGAAATGCTATTCATGGGTCTGATTCATTAGAAGCAAGTAAAAAAGAAATTGCTTGTTTTTTCAAAGAAAAAGAAATTTTAAATTATAATGAAAATGATTGGTTAAATAGTCAACCAGGATAAATTACTTGTTTTGTAAAAGTATAAAAATAAATAAAAAAGGAGAATATTTTGTCTTTAAAAGAATTTGATATAGAAGTTTCACAAATATTAAATAAAGAATTTAAAAGACAAGTATGGAATTTAGGATTAATTCCATCAGAAAATTATGTAAGCAAAAATGTTTTAGAGGCAGAATCTTCTTATTTAATTAATAAATATGCAGAAGGGTATCCAGGAAAAAGACTTTATTCTGGATGTGCTAATGCTAATAAAATTGAAGAAATCGCTATTTCAAGAGCAAAAGAATTATTTAAAGCTGAACATATAAATGTTCAACCTCATTCTGGATCTCAAGCAAATATGGCTGTTTATTTTGCTATGCTTAAACCAGGAGATTGTATTTTAAGTTTGGATTTGAATTGTGGAGGTCATCTCACACATGGAAGTAATGTAAATTTTTCTGGGAAATTTTACAATATTGTTCATTATGGTTTAGATAAAAATACAGAAATGATTGATTTTGCACAAGTAAGACAATTAGCTCATAAACATAAACCAAAAATGATTGTAACTGGTGCTTCTTCATATCCAAGAATAATTCCTTTTGCCATTTTTAAAGAAATTGCAGATGAAGTAAATGCTTATTTATTAACAGATATAGCTCATATTGCTGGTTTAATAATTGCGGGAGAACATCCTTCTCCTATTCCTTATGCTGATTTTATTACTACAACTACACATAAAACTCTTCGTGGTCCTCGTGGAGGAGTTATTATGTGTAAGAAAAAGTTTGCAGAAAATATTGATAAAGCTATATTTCCAGGTATTCAGGGTGGACCTTTAATGCATATAATTGCTGCTAAAGCAGTTGCTTTTAAAGAAGCTTTACTTCCAGAATTTATTATTTATCAAAAACAAATTGTTAAAAATGCTAAAATATTAGCTAAAACTCTTATTGAAAATAATTTTAGGTTAATAACTGGAGGGACTGATAATCATTTAATGGTAGTTGATTTGTTGAATTTTAAAATAACAGGTCAATTAGCTGCGATTTCTTTAGCAAAATCTGGGATTTATGTAAATAAAAATCTTATCCCTTTTGATACAAAAAGTAGTTATATTACAAGTGGAATTAGATTAGGAACTCCAGCAGTAACTACTAGAGGAATGAAAGAAAAAGAAATGATTTTAATTGGAGAAATAATTAAAGAAGTGTTATTACATCATAATAATGAAAAAATATTATTAGAACTTAAAAATAAAGTAAGAAATTTGTGTGAACAATTTCCTATTTATAATTAAAATAAAGAGTTATTTATGCCAGAAATAGAAGAAAAAATTCCAGAATTATTAAAAACTGCTAAAGAATTTGTTAATCAAAAAGAATTTGATAAAGCAGATAAATTATATGAAAGAGTATTATTTATAGATTCTAATAATATAGAAGCTTGTTATCAAATGGGAATTATTTATGTTCAGAGAAATGATTTGGATAAAGCACTTATAAAATTTAGAACTATTTTAAATAAAGATACGCAAAATATTCCTGCTCTTCTTCAATTAGGAAATATTTATGAATTACAAGGAAAATTAGATAATGCTTTAATTTTATATCAAAAAATTTATAAACAAATTCCTAATGAACCTATTGTAATAGAAATGTTGGCTGATATATATGTTAAAAAATCAATGACATTAGAAGCAGAAAAACAATACAAATTTTTAGGAAAATTATTTATAGAAAAAAATGAAAATGAAAAAGCTATACAAATATATATAAAACTTAATAAATTAATTCCTAATCAAATTGAAATTATTAAACAATTAATTGCTTTATCTGAAAAATTAAATTTAGAAGAAGATATTGTTGAAAATAAAATACATTTAGCTCAATTATATGAAATTGAGGGTTTATCTAAAAAAGCTTATGAAATTTATGATGCCATTTTTAAAAAACATCCTGAACATCATTTTGTAAAAGAAAAATTATATAAGTCAGATTCTTCAACACCAATATTAGAAAAAGCAGACGAATTATTAGAAGATATGGATAATCATATAGAAAATTTTATAGAAAAAGAAAAGCAAAAAGAAAAAGAAGAAAAAGAAATTTTGTCTCAAAAAACAAAAATTCAGGAAAGCATAGCAGAAGCAGAAATTTATATTCAACATGGACTTCTTAATAATGCATTAGAAGAATATGAAAAAATTATTGTTTTAAATCCAGAAAGAATTGATATTTATTATAAAATAGCAAGTTTATATGAGAAAAAAAAACTTTTTGAAAAAGCTTATAATGCATATAAAAAAATATTAGGAATAGATAATACTCAAGAAATATCGCAAAAAAAAGTAGATAGATTTGAAAAAGGAGAAAGTTTAATAATAGAACAAGCGCAAGTACAAGAACAAGTAAATGAAGAAATAAAAGAAGAAGAAATTTTAGAAAAAGAACAAGATTTTCAAGAAATTGTTAAAATAAAAAAGAAAAAAATTTCTTATTTTTAATTTTTTTTATGTAATTCTACAAGTTTTGAAAATTGAGTTTTATTAACCTTAATAAATTTTCAAGAAGGAATAATGGCTTTAATAAAAGCAAAAATTTTTGGACAAGAATATACTATTAAAGGAAATGCAGATCCTCAATATATTCATAAAATAGCTGATTATGTAGATAAAAAAATGCAAGAAGTTGCAAAACAAACTTCTATTACATCTTTAAATAAAATAGCTATTTTAACTGCAATTAATATTGCTTATGAATATTATGAACTTATAAAACCACATCAAAAGCAAATTGATAAAATAAAAACAATGGAAAAAAAAGTTTTAAATATAATAAAAAAAATAGATAATACTATTTTGCAATCAGAAATAAAATGTTGCAAATTACCAGATTCAAAATAAATTTTGTTTTGAACATTTGTATTTATTTTAAATTGAAAATTTTTTTTGCATTTTGGTCATTTGTTTTTACCAATATCTTGTTCCTACGGAATGAATTATCTTTGTGCTTTATCAATAATTATTATTTCATAAATGTCCCATCGGAACAACATATCGGTAGAAAAAATATTCTTGTATAATACAAATGCCGTAGGCATGATATATAAAATTTCCTTTATCTTGTTTTTACAAAACGAATTGATTTATTAATGATTTTGAATTGAAAATATGATATTCAAATTTTCTTTATATTACTTTGCAATTTAATATTAGGAGTTGTTTTTTGGATCAAAAAAAAATAATTAAATCTACTGGAATATTAACATTTGCTACTTCTTTAAGTAGAATTTTTGGATTAGTAAGAGAAAGTGTTTTTGCCTATTTTTTAGGAACATCTCCAGTAGCTGCTGCTTTTATTATTGCTTTTAAAATTCCTAATCTTTTACGAACTTGTTTTGCAGAAGGAGCTTTAAGTGCTTCTTTTATTCCTACATTTACAGATTATTTAACTACTTCTACTCAAAAAGAAATATCAAAAATGGTAAATGCTGTTTTAAATGCTTTAATTATTTTTTTAATTGGAATTACTTTATTGGGAATATTTTTTTCTCCTTTAGTAGTTCGTTTAATTACTTTAAATAACCCGCCAGATAGTTTATCATTAGTTATCAATTTAACGAGATTAATGTTTCCCTATATTTTTTTTGTTTCAATAGCTGCCCTTTTTATGGGTGTACTTAATTCTTATCATCATTTTTTTATGCCTGCTTTAGGTCCTCTTGTATTAAATGTAATGATTGTTTTTTCTTTTTATTTTATTTGTCCTTTTTTTAATCAAGATTGGAACCATAGAATTTATGGAGTAGGAATTGGTGTTTTATTAGGTGGATTAGGACAAATATTAATTCAATTTCCAGCATTAAAAAAAATTAAAATAAAATATAATTTTTGTTTTAATTTTTCTCATCCAGCATTAAAAAAAATATCTCACTTAATGATTCCAAGTATTATTGGTTTAGGGGTAACTCAAATAAATTTTTTTGTTGATACAATGTTGGCTTGCAAATTAGGTGCTATTGCTATTACTGGGTTAAATTATGGTAATAGAATTATTCAGTTTCCATTGGGTTTAATTGGAGTTTCTATTGCTAATGTTAATTTTCCTGTTATGGCTCAATATGCTTCTTCTGGCAAAATTGAGAAATTAAAACAATCTTTATTTGATTCTTTAAATTTAGTTTTTTTTATTTCTTTACCAATTACTTTTGGTTTAATGATTTTATCTAAACCGATTATAAGATTAATTTTTGAAAGAGGAGCTTTTGATACAAATTCTACTATGGCAAGTGTTCAAGCATTATTTTTTTATAGTATTGGACTTTTTGCTTATATGGCAGTAAAAAATTTAGTTACAGTTTTTTATTCTTTAAAAGATACAAAAACTCCTCTTAAAATAGGAATTATAGCATTAGTTTCTAATATTATTCTTAATTTAATTTTGATGGTTCCTTTGAAACATGGTGGATTAGCTTTAGCTACAGCTTTTTCATCTTTTATAAATATGATTGGACTTTTTTTCTTTTTAAGAAAAAAAATTGGAAATTTAGGGATCAAAAAACTTTTAAAATCTTTTTTTAAATTTTTATTTCTTTCTTTAATAATGGGAATAATATGTTTTATTATTAGCTTTCAAGTAGAACATTTATTTAAAGAAAAAAATTTAATTAACTATTTTTTAAAAGTTGCTATTCCTTTAATTATGTCCATTTTTGTTTATATAATTTTATGCTTTATTTTCAAAGTAAAAGAAATAAAAATGATTACTTCTTTTTTACCAATTAAAAATAGATTTATAAATAATGATTAAAAAAAATATTGAAAATCTTTTAAAACAAATTCCTGAAACTGTAGAATTAGTAGGTGCTACAAAAACAAGAACTTCTGAAGAAATTTTAGAAGCAATAGAAGGTGGTTTAAAAATTATTGGAGAAAATTATATTCAAGAAGCAGAAAAAAAATTTAAAATCATAGGAAATAAAGTAAAATGGCATTTTATCGGTCATCTTCAAAAAAATAAAGTAAAAAAAGCTGCTAAAATATTTGATTTGATTGAAACAATAGATTCTTTTGAAATTGCTCAAATTATTAGTGAAGAATGTTTTAAAATTGGAAAACAAATGCAAATATTAATTGAAATAAATAGTGGAAAAGAAATTCAAAAATTTGGTGTTTTTTCTTCTGAGATTGAAGATTTAATAAAAAAAATAAATATGCTTAAAAATATAAAAATAATGGGACTTATGACTATGGGAACATTAGAAGAAAATTCAGAAAATTTACGATTACAGTTTAAAGAAACAAAAGAATTGTTTGAAAAAAGTAAAAAATTGAATTTAGAAAATGTTGAAATGAAATATCTTTCTATGGGAATGAGTAATTCTTATCAAATTGCTATAGAAGAAGGAGCCAATATTATAAGAATTGGAACTTATATATTTGGAAAAAGAAATACATCTTTATAATTTTTTTGAAAAAAACTTGTTAAAAATTAAAAATGATAATAGAATTTTTATAATTTTTAAAATTTTGTAAATATTTATTATAAAAGTGAGGATATAAATGGCATTAGAAGATATTATAAAAAAAATTCAAGATAATGCAAATGAAAAAATTGTTCAAATAACAAAAGAAACCGAAATAGAAATAAATAAAATTATTTTAAAAGCAAAAGAAAATGGAGAAAAAGAAAAACAGAAAATTCTTGAACAAACAGAAAATGAAATGAAAAGACTTTCTAAAAATAAAATTATTGAAGCTAAATTAGAAGCACAAAAAAATCTTCTTTTTCAAAAACAAAAAATATTAGATAATGTATTTGAAAAAGCTTATGAAGAAATAGTAAATCTTTTTGATAAAGAATATCTTGATATTATTAGTAATTTAATTTTAAAATATGCAGAAATAGGTAATGAAAAAATTATTATCTCTGCTAAAAATAAATCTCGTATCAATGAAAATTTATTATCTCAAATAAATCAAAAACTATTAATTAATGGAAAAAAAGGTGAAATAGAATTATCTTCTGAAACAAGAAATATTGAAGGAATAATTTTATCACAAGAAAAAAAAGAAATAAACTGTTCATTTAATATAATTTTTAATCAAGCAAGAGAATTTTTAGAAATAAAAATAGCAACAATTTTATTTGAATAAGTTTGGGAAAATAATGAATAAAATAGATTTTATTCCTTGTGAAAATAATAAATATGTTTATATCAATGGAATAATAAAATTTTTAGAAACTAAATTATTATCTTCTGAATATTTGCAAAAAATATTAGATTTTAATTTTTCTCAAATAATTTCTACATTTAAAGAAATAGATTATGGAATTTCTTTTGATAATAATGAAGAAAATTTAGATCAAGAACTTATTAAAACATATAATTTATTTATTTCTATAATTCCCGATAAAGAAATTCTTGATTTTTTTCGAATAAAATATGATTTTCATAATTTAAAAGTTTTTTTGAAAAATAAAACATTAGAAAAATTATTTATAAATATTGGATCTTTAAAGGAAAATGATTTTATAGAAATGCTTGAAAATCATAAATATTTTAAATTTCCTCAAAATATTCAAAAAGATATTAGTAATGCTATAGAAACATTTAATAATAATAATGATAATAATTTATTAGCAAAAACTCTTGATACAATTTATTTTTCGTATCTTACAAAAATAGCAGATAAATATAAAATTTCTTTATTACAAAAATTAACCCAAATTTATATAGATATTTATAATATTATGAGTATTATTAGGATTAAATTTAGAGAATCAGATGTTGAAAAAATAGAAAAAAATTTCATTGAAAATGGTAGTATTCAAAAAGATTTTTTCACAAAAGCTTATTTATTGTTGTCTCTGGACCAATTTCAACAAGAAATATCAAAAACTTCTTATGGATTTATGAAAAATGGCATTACTTATCTGATAAATCATAATTCTTATTTTTTGCTTGAAAAAGAAATAGATGATTTTATTATAGATTTTGCAAAAAAAGCAAAATATTTTAATTTTGGACCAGAACTAATTATTGGTTATTTTTTAGCAAAAGAACAAGAAGTAAAAAATTTAAGAATTATTATATATGGGAAAAAAAACGAAATTCCTTTAGAAAAAATAAAAGAAAAATTAAGAAAAACTTATATTTAAATGGAGTGTAAATTGAGCCAAATTGCAGTTATTGGAAATATTTCATCTATTTCATGTTTTAAAAATATATGTTGGGAAATTTTTCCATTAGAAGAAAATCAAATAGAACAAATTCCTTTTATATTAAAATCTTTAAATAAAAAAAATTATGTAATTATTTTTTTAACAGAAGATATTGCTTTAATGATAAAAGAAAAAATAAAAGAAATTTATGAAAAATCTCCTTCTATTGTAATTATTCCTACAATTAAAAAAAATATTGGATTAGGAAAAACAGAAATAAAAAATATTATTAAAAAAACTGTAAATATTGAAAT
>JBDRGX010000052.1:0-7449 GCA_043817485.1 bacterium | reverse complement strand
TGATTTTTTTTAAATTTATTGTATATTAATAAAATTAATTAACTCTAATTTTATATAAATCATGTTTAAAATTAAATTAAATAGGAAAATAATATGGATTTTGAAAAAATTAAATCAATTTTAGAAGTTATTAAAAACAGTCAGATTAATGAATTAAACTATGAGAAAGGAAATAAGAAAATCTATATAAAAAAAAGGAAAATTATCGGAACAACAATTAATAACAAAATCTTTAATAAATGCAGACAAATCTGAAAAACAATCAAAGCCATCTTACAATGTAATAAAGTCAAAATATGTTGGTACTATACATTTAGTTTATCCTGATAGTCAGAAAGAAATAATAAAAATAAATGACTTTGTAAAAAAGGGTACTAAGCTTTGTATTATAGAAGCTATGAAACTTTATAAGGAAGTTTTTTCAGAATTTGATGGAAAAATCATTAAGATATTAGCAAAAAATGGAGAACCGGTTCATTACGGACAGGACATTTTCTGGGTAGAATAAAATGTTTAAAAAAGTATTAATTGCAAATCGCGGAGAAATAGCCTTAAGAATAATAAGAGCATTAAAAGAGCTTGGAGTAAAATCTGTAGCTGTTTATTCTGAAATAGACAAAGATTCTCTTCATGTAAAATTTGCCGATGAAGCAGTTTGTATAGGTCCTGCACCCAGTGCTGAAAGTTACTTAAATATTCCAAATATTATAAGCGCAGCCGAAATAACCGGAGCAGAAGCAATACATCCGGGTTTCGGTTTTTTATCAGAAAAAGCATATTTTGCAGAAGTTTGTGAATCCTGTAAAATAAAGTTTATTGGACCGTCGAAAGACTCAATTATGAAAATGGGGGATAAAGTAGAAGCAAAGAAAATTATGAAAAAAGCAGGAGTTCCTGTTATCCCGGGAAGTGATGATGCTATTTCAGAAAAAGATGATGTCCTGAAAATAGCTGATAAAATAGGTTATCCTATCATGATAAAAGCCAGAGCCGGTGGTGGTGGAAAAGGAATGCGTTTAGTACAATCAAAATCTTCACTACTGGAATCTTTAATGATGGCAAAAAAAGAAGCATATTCTTCTTTTGGTGATGATGCAGTGTATTTAGAAAAATTTATTGAAGAACCGCATCATATTGAATTTCAAATTTTAAGAGATAGTTATGGAAATGTTTGTTATTTTCCTGAAAGAGATTGTTCCATCCAAAGACGGCATCAAAAACTGCTCGAAGAATCACCTTCTCCATTTTTAAATGAAAAATTAAGAAAAAAAATGGGACAAATTGCAGAAAAAGCAGCAAAAGCTGTAAATTACCAGTCTGTTGGAACAATTGAATTTTTAGTAGACAAATTTGGGGCTTTTTATTTTATGGAAATGAATACCAGAATACAGGTAGAACATCCTGTTACAGAAGTTGTAACAGAAATTGATCTCATTAAAGATATGATTAGAATATCTGCCGGAGAAAAAGTAAAATATGATAACAGTAAATTTAATATAAATAAATATGCCATTGAATGTAGAATAAATGCAGAAGATCCTGAAAAAGATTTTATTCCTTCTCCGGGCAAGATAGAAAAATTAATACTTCCCGGCGGGCCGGGGGTCAGAATTGACTCCCATATTTACCAGGGGTATACTATTTCACCAAATTATGATTCAATGCTGGCTAAAATTATCTGTTTTTCCGGATCCCGTGCAGAAACAATAAAAAAAATGGAAAGAGCATTATCTGAATTTGTAATAGAAGGAATAAAAACAACAATACCTTTTCATAAAAAAATTATGAAAAATGAATATTTTAAAAACGGTAAATATACTACAAACTTTATAACAACCGGTATATTAGAAGAATAAAAATAACTTGTTATGAAAAAACAAATCATTGAATCCATAGAAAATTCTATTAACTTAAAAAAACAGATTTTATGTGATAAAACTATTCTTAATAAAATTGAAAAATCTGTTAACAAATCAATAAATTCAATTAAAAAAGGTGGAAAATTAATTTTTTTTGGTAACGGTGGAAGTGCTTCAGATGCCCTGCATCTTTCTACTGAAATAGTAGTGCGATTTAAAAAAAACAGGCCGGCTCTTCCGGCATTAACTCTTTGCTCGGATATTACTTTATTAACAGCAATGTCTAATGATTATGGTTTTAATGATATATTTTCAAGACAGATAGAAGCTTTAGGAAACAAAAAGGATATTGTTTTTGCTATTTCAACAAGTGGAAAATCACAAAATATTATTAACGGTATAAAAGCTGCAAAAAAAAAAAGATATATATGTTATAGCTCTATTAGGAAAGGGGGGGGCAGATGCAAAAAAATACGCAGATTTAAGTATTATTATTCCTTCAGATGACACAGCAAGAATTCAGGAATCACATATAATGATTGGACATATAATATGTGATTTGATTGAACAGCATTTTTCAATTTGATAAAAAGAATGAAATTAATTTCTTCAAAAAAAATATCTGCACTTATAAAAAAATTAAAAGAACAAAAGAAAAAAATAATATTTACAAATGGCTGTTTTGATATAATACATCGGGGGCATATCGAATATTTAAAAAAAGCTAAATCCTCAGGAGACGTTCTGATTGTCGGAATAAATTCTGATGATTCTGTTAAAAAATTAAAGGGACCTTTAAGACCAATAAATAAATTAAATGATAGAATTTATATTTTAGAACATTTAGATTTTATTGATTATATTGTTTCTTTTTCAGAAGAAACTCCATATAAACTTATAAAAATCATAAAACCCAATGTATTAGTAAAGGGTGGAGATTATAAACCTGAGGAAGTCATTGGCAGAGAATTTTCTAAAAAGCTCAAAATAATTAATTTCGTTAAAAATTATTCTACAACAGGTTTAATTAATAAAATACAAAAAGCAGCAAAATAAAACAATTCCCTTTCAATAAATTCAGATTTAACTTTACATTATTTGCACACTTTTTATTAACATTAAATTTTAATAAATTAACTGAAAAATAAATGATTTTTGATAATAAATTTAAATAAATATATGAATAAAAAAGCTGAAATATTTAGAATACTGGATGCAAATTTTAACAGATCAAAAGAAGGATTGAGAGTAATAGAAGACATTTTAAGATTTTCATATTTAGAATTTGATAAAAAAAATCAAAAGGAAGAAAATATTTCATCAAATATAAATAACTCTATAATAAAAAAAATAAGATTTATCAGACATTCATTATCAAACATTATTGATTCAATATATTTTGAATTTTTAAAAAATAGAGATATAAAAAATGACTCCGGTAAAATATTTAATCAAACTAAATATGAAAATATAAATGAAATTCTGATTTCAAACTTTAAAAGGGTAGAAGAATCATTGAGAGTTATTGAAGAATTAATGCGTCTGATCTCACTTAAAAAATCAGATGCAATAAAAAAATTAAGATTTAATATTTATGAACTCGAAAAAAAAACGTTTATTACAATTATTAAATAAAGGTTCTATATATGCAATCACTTCACCGAGGAAAGATGTAGATTACATCACCCAGGTAAAAGCTGCTTTATCCGGTAATGTAGATATTGTACAGTTCCGCGATAAAAACCTTAATGATAAGGATTTTGAAAAAATTGCTGGTCAGTTAAAAGTTTTATTAGATAAAAAAAATGTTCCTTTCATAATAAATGATAGAATCGAAATAGCTGTAAGGATTCATGCAGAAGGTTTTCATATCGGTGATAATGAATATGAGTTTGATTACGCTAAAAAAATAGCTCAAAAATATGACCTGGTATTAGGAATATCTTCTCACTCCATAAATGAAGCAATTATAAAAGAACGATTTGCTGATTATTTAGGTTTTGGTCCGATTTTCGATACTCCAAATAAAAAGAATCATGCTTTGTTGGGAACTGAAAAAATTACAAAACTAAAAAAAGCTATCAAAAAACCTTTTGTTGCTATTGGAGGTATAGACGAAGAAAATCTTAATGATGTACTAAATGCCGGTGCAAGAAATGTTGCATTTATAAGAGCGCTTTGCGGTTCTGAAGATATTAAAAAAGGAACTGAAATATTAAAAAATATGTTAAAACAATTTTTAAATAAAAAATGAAAACTAATATAGAAATTGAAAACATTGTAAAAAAACTTGAAAATTTCAATAATCCGGAACCAATTTTTTTTGAAAGTAAAAGAAAAAAAAATTCAATAAAAATAATTTTTGTTTTCATTTTATTTAGTATTTTTTTAATCAAGTTATTAGATACTAAATTATTTGAAATAAAATTTCAGAATTTATTTTTTCCTACAATAAAAAAAGCAAGAGAAAATAAGACTAAAATGGATTTACATCTTATAAAACAATTTCTCAATTTATATAAAGCTGAAAATGGCAATTATCCGGAAGATTTTAATAAATTTTTAATTGTAAATTTTATTATTAAATCAAGCAAAATAAAAACACCACAAGATGGATGGGGAAATAGTTATTTGCTCTTAAAAAACAACAATTCTATGTATATAAAAAGTGCCGGTAATGATTGCAAATATTATACAAACGATGATATTGATGAAATTTTATAAAGATATCCTATTAGAATATTTTAAGATTTAAATTTCAAATATTAATAATTTTAAATAATATTAATTAAGTTAATTTGATAAGGATAAAAAATGAATAAAATATTAAAAATAATCAGCTCTTATGAAAAAGTTTCAGAAAAGTATCTTAAATATAAAATAAGTAAAGGGGAAATTACAATTTTATTTTCAAACAAAAAAAATCCTGATAAAACTTTCCCGGTTGCTGTAGGCAGGGGGTTATTTATAAAAATAAATGCAAATATTGGAACTTCTGAAAAATGTTTAAACTTAAAATTAGAACTGGCTAAACTTAAAATAGCCCAGGACAGTGGAGCAGATACAATAATGGATTTATCTACCGGAGGAAATATAAGAAAAATCAGACAGGAAATTATTGCATTATCAAGAATTCCTGTTGGTACGGTACCTCTATATGAAGCTTTTATTCAAACAGGAAAAGATAAATTGCATTTTAAGGAAATTCTTTTTAATGTGATTAAAAACCATATAGATGATGGAGTAGATTTTCTTACTTTACACACAGGAATAAATAAAAAAATATTAAAATTATTGAAAAAAAACAAAAGAGTAACAGGAATAGTTTCAAGAGGAGGGGCCCTGCTTCTGGATTGGATGGAAAAAACCGGTGAAGAAAATCCAATGTATCAATATTTTGATGAACTATTAACATTAATGAAAAACACAGGTGTTGCCATTAGCTTAGGTGATGGCTGCAGACCTGGAGCAATCGCTGATGCAACAGATACTATACAAATTGAAGAATTAAAGAATTTAGGTAAACAAGTACTCGTATCCAGGAAAAATAAAATAAAAGTACTGGTAGAAGGTCCCGGACATATTCCAATAAATCAGATTAAAAAAAATATAGATTTACAAAAAAAGCTTTGTTTTAATGCACCTTTTTATGTATTGGGTCCAATTGTTACAGACATTGCACCGGGATATGATCATATAACATCTGCTATTGGTGCTGCTTTTGCCGGTTTTTACGGAGCTGATTATATCTGTTATGTTACTCCATCAGAACATTTAGGTTTGCCTTCTATAGAAGATGTTAAAAATGGAGTAATAGCAGCAAAAATTGCAGCACATGCAATAGACATTGCAAAAGGTAAAAAGGAAGCATTAAAAAGAGATTATTTAATGTCTAAAGCCAGAAAATGTTTAGATTGGACTAAGCAAAAAAAATATTCAATTGACCCGGAAAAATTTGAAAATATAAATAAAGATACCTGTTCCATGTGTGGTAAATACTGCTCTATGAAATTAATGAACAAAATAGGAATCTGAATTAATTAGCCCCCTTTTCTTATTAAATCAATTTTATTTATTAGATTATTAATTTTTTCCAAACAATTATCTTTATTATCATTAGTTATATCATTTTTTAAGGAATCTAAAATTATTCTTATTTCAGAAACCTGAACATCAAATCTTTCAAACATTAAATTTAAGCTGTTTACTATTTCTTTCAATTCATCATTTTTTCTAACATAAAATTTATGGTTTAATCCGTCATTTATACCGATCTGGTCTATTTCTTTTTTAAAACGATATATCGGACCTGCTACTCTATGTGTAAAATATACAGATAAAATTGCAATAACAACAATATAAAAAATACCAATGAAAGTAAAAGTTATTCTTGAATATTTTAATAAATTTGCAACTTTGCTGGAATATACGGACGGTAAAATATTAGATACAGATTGAAATACAAAATATTCAGCAAACAAGATAAAAACCATTAAAATAAACGAAATATAAAATGAATATTTTAATTGAAACTCCGGTATAATTAAAAATTTTCTTCTTTTAACAGATTTTTGTTTAATCATTTTTTTTGCCCCCATAAAACAATCGGTTTCTTGCAATATTATCAAATCTGGTATCAAGTAAAAGTTTCCATACATTTTTAGATTCCTTAGACAAAATACTTCTTCCTTTAAGCCTGTCAAGATTATAGGCAAGCATGAAAATAAGAGCATATTTATCTATTATTTGACCGGAAGTTGATTTTATAAAATATTTCATTTTTTTATCAGATTCTATTTCCAGCCATTCCTGTCTTGTTTTTTTTATATCATTAATAATAGGTAAAATACTACCGAATTTTTCATAATATACAGTTTTTGAACTATCCAGTGGAGAAACTTTTATTTCTATTTTAGGTTCGGTGATTATAAAATATTTGTCATCAGAATTCTTGTTTTTTTCAAAGAATGCAAAAAGCACATCGGCTGCTAAATCCTCTTTACCTATATCAGAATAAAACTTCGCAAGGGAATAATACAATAGTATATGCTTTAAAAATTTTTCGAACATTTCTTTATAAATTCTTTCAGCATGTTCTAATTGTCTTATTTTAACATATATTTGACCTAAAAAAAAATATTCATTAATAGTATCATCTTCTGAGTTGTCAAATAAAGAATCTTCACCTGCTTTTACCCATATAGACAATAAAAACTCCGTGCATTTCACTAATCGCTCATCAATAATATTCTTAATGTATAATTTATTAAATGTCTTATCTTTTATTCCAGGGAGATTGTAAATAATAAAGTTATTTATTATGGTGTCATTTGTTTTTATTTGTTCTTTTACTTCATTTCTAATAGATTCTATTTTTTTTATATTAAAACCAGTGGAATTCAATCTTAGATTTTTTATATTGTCCTGAAATTTTTTTTTTGTTTTATCACTTATAATTATATCTGAATTATACTCTAAAGGATTAAATAAATCTATTATTAAACGCGAAAAAAAACCTATATACTCCGCCCAGAGATAATAACTGTTATTTTCAAATAAATGATTATACGAATCTTCAAAAAAACTCAAA
>JBDRGX010000051.1:0-16856 GCA_043817485.1 bacterium | reverse complement strand
CTCGTGGTCAATGGAAACAACATCCTCAAGAATGGTTTAATACAATAAAACAAATGGGAGAATCTCTTAACACAAATTCTATTGATAAAATGACAAATAATTCAAAAATGAATATAGCTAATTATCCAAATCCATTTAATCCAGAATGTTATATACCAATAGAAAAAACAAATAATAAATCTTTAATCTCAAACATCAAAATCAAAATATATAACATACTTGGACAGGTAGTAAGAGAAGTAATGACAAATAATGCAAATAATTCAATATATTGGGATGGAAGAGATAATTTAGGAAAAGAAGTAAGTTCAGGAATGTACTTTTATGAAACAATTGTAAACAACAAAACACAAAATTGTAAAAAAATGCTGATGTTGAAATAAAAACAATTTTCATAGAGACGCAAAAAATTGCGTCTCTATGAAATATTATAGTATTGGTAATTGCATTTATCAAAGTAATTATTTTAATACTTTTTTTAAAAAAAATAGGGAAAAATGAAAAAAATAATTTTAAGTTGTTTTGTTTTTATTTATATTTATATTTTTACTTTTTCATTTGTAAATGCTATAACTTCTACAATTGTTGGAACTGCTAATACTAATAATTTAGCTACAGAACAACCAAATGGAAGAAAAATAGTAAAAGATACAAATGGAATTATTCATATTGTTTTTTCAGATAAAAATAATATTATATATACTAAATCTAATTCAAAACAAGATACAAAATTTATTACTCCAATTATAATAGCAAGTGGCAGTAATTTACAACATTGTGCTTTAAATATTGATAGTAATAATAATTTACATTTAGTTTGGGATGTTAATGAAAAAGAAATTTACTATAAAAAATGTGTAAATGGAATTTGGGATAGCAATATTTTAAATATTAGCAATACTCCAGATGATAAATCACGCTTTCCTTCTATTGTAATTGATAAAAATGATAATGTTTATGTGTTTTGGGAAGATAAATTTTATGGTTTAATACATTATGATATTTTTTATCGCAAATATAATGCAATAACTGAAAATTGGTCAGAAATAACAAGAATTAATAATTCATTAAATCAAAAATCTGTAATGGTAGATGTTGATGTAGATTCTCAAAATAATCTTTATGTAGCATGGGGTGAATACAATAACGGAGATAATGGAGAATATGGAGTAAATATTTCTATGGGAAAATATAATTTTAAAAATGACATTTGGGAACCAATTATTCTTAACTTCAGTAATACTTCTAATTGGTCATGTGAACCTAGTATTGTTGTTGATAATAATGATGTTATTCACTTAGCTTGGGGTGATTTTATAAAAGAAACATATGAAGAAAGAATTTTATATAAAAAATGCGTAAATGGAATTTGGGATCAAAAATATACCATAATTGGAAAAATTCCTAATTTTCGTTCTTTTTGTCCTAGTTTAAGTTATGATAAAAATAATAACATTTATTGTACTTGGTTTGCTGGAAGTACTGATACAAGTAATGATACAGAAATATATTGTCGTCAAAAAAAAATGTCTGGAGAATGGGGAGAAATTATAAATATTTCTAATAGTTCAGATAAAAGTAATTATTGTCCAAGTAGTGCAAAAAATATTGATGAAAAAGTTGATATTGTTTGTGCAGAAAATACTTATGATGATCAATTTAATGTAATTTATTATTCTTATAAAGCAGAAACAAATATAGATAAAAATATATTTTATAAAAATAAAATTTCATCTTATCCAAATCCATTTAATCCAGAATGTTATATACCAATAGAAATGTCAAATAACAAATCCCAAAATCTAAATGTAAAAATAAAGATATATAATATACTTGGCCAAGTAGTCAGAGAAGTAATTACAAACAATGCAAATAGTAGTGTATATTGGGATGGAAGAGATAATTTAGGAAAAGAAGTAAGTTCAGGAATGTATTTTTATGAAACAATTATAAACAACAAAACACAAAATTGTAAAAAAATGTTGATGTTGAAATAAATACTAATATTTTAGATTTTGTTGTTTTACAATAAAACTCAAAATTGTAAAAAGTTGAAAAGAAATTTAGGGCGAGATTTTATTTCTTGCCCTAAATTTTTAATAATAAAAAGGACTAATTTTGAAACAAAAAATATTTTTATTTTTATTTTTAATAATAATTATTGGATGTAATTCTAACTCCATAAACATGAATAAAAAATTTATAAAATTTGATGATGGAGATACAATTTTTTATAAAAATATATCTATAAGAATTTTAGGAATTGATGCTCCAGAAATAATTCATAAAGAACATGGAATATTTAAAAATCAAGAAATGGGAGAAATTGCAGCAGAATTTACTAAAAATGCAATATTAAAAGCTAAAACTATAAAATATTTTCCTTCTACAAAAGATAAATATAACCGATTACTTGCTCATATTTTAATTGATGATGAACTTTTAGCAGTAAAACTTATTAAAGCAAAATTAGCTTATGAAACAATTTCTTTTTATGGAAATAATGGTTTTGAAAAATTTGCAAATCAAATTTTAAAAGCATCTAAAGAAACTTCTTCTCCAACTTTTGAATCTCCTTATCTTTGGAGAAAAAAACATCAAAAAAAACATTAAATAAAGGAGTAAATTTTGTTAGAAATAGAACAACAATTAAAAGAAATTAAAAAAGGTGTATTAGAAATAATTGAAGAAGAAGAATTAAAACAAAAACTACAAAATTCTTTAAAAACAAATACTCCTCTTAAAATAAAATTAGGTGTAGATCCATCAGTTCCAGATATTCATTTAGGACATACCGTTCCAATTAGAAAATTAAAACAATTTCAGAATTTAGGCCATGAAGTTATTTTTATAATTGGAGATTTTACGGGAAGAATTGGAGATCCTTCTGGAAAATCCAGTACACGGAAGCTTTTAACTCAAGAACAAGTCATAAAAAATGCCCAAACTTATAAAGAACAAATATTTCAAATTTTAGATGAAAGCAAAACACAATTACTATTGAATAGTCAATGGTATAATAAAATGAATTTTGCTGAAATAATTAAACTTTCTTCAGCAATTACATTAGCCAAAATATTAGAACATGGTACTTTTAGAAAAAGATATGAACAAAATAAAGATATTAGTTTAATCGAATTTATGTATCCTCTTATTCAAGCATATGATTCTGTGCAAGTAAAAGCAGATGTTGAAATTGGCGGCTCTGATCAAAGATTTAATTTATTAATTGGAAGAATAATTCAAAAACATTATGGACAAGTTCCTCAAATAGCCATTACTCTGCCTCTTTTAGAAGGAATTGATGGAAAAGAAAAAATGAGCAAAAGTTTAGGTAATTACATCGGTATCAATGAATCTTCAAAAGAAATTTTTGGCAAAACAATGTCTATTCCTGATGATTTAATGTTTAAATATTATAAACTACTAACTACTTTTTCTTCAGACGAAATTGAAAATTTTGAAAAAAAAATGAAAAACAATATTCTTCATCCTATGATAATAAAGAAAAAACTTGCTTATGAAATAGTTAAAATATATCATAATGAAACTGAAGCAAAAAAATCTTATGAAGAATTTGAAAAAATTTTTTCTCAAAAAAAAATACCCGATGAAATTCCAGAAATAGAAATAAAAGATGAAAAACTTGGAATAATAAAACTTCTGATAATATCTGGTTTAGTAAATTCAAATAGTGAAGCTCGAAGATTAATAGAACAAAAAGCCGTAGATGTAGATAAAATAAATATTACAAATATAAATGAAGAAATTTTAATTAAAAATGATATGATTTTAAAAGTAGGCAAAAGAAAATTCGTTAGAATTAAAAAATGAATTACTTCGTAGTAATCTGCAAAATCTTCTTATCATAATATTAATAAAGAAAGGAAAAAATGAAAAAAAATGTTTTGATTTTTATAATATTATTTTGTCTATCTCAAATATCTTTTTCTCAATCTACTTATTTTGGATTTTCTGGATTAAATTTTATTCCTACAGGTTTTGCAACAAAAAATGGACAATTTAATTTTAGTTATTTCAGTAGACCAGCTCAAGGTGTAAATATGAATTTATATCCTTATTCTTTAAATTTTAATTTCGGTTTTTCAAGTTCTAATTTAGAAGTAGGACTTACTAACACTCCTTTATATGAAGATAATTTTATACAAAATAAAACTAAATCTCAAGATATTAAAAAAGCATCTAATAATATGATTGTTCCTTTATTCCCATCTTTAAAATATTCCCTTATTCAAGAAGAAGAATGTGGTATTGCATTAGGATTATGTTCTCCTTATGGTTTATATGGAATTATTAGTGATAAAAAACCATGGTTTTTAAATAGCAAATTGCATTTAGGTATTCATATGCCTTTTAATTTGGGAATTCTACTTGGATTAGAATGTAATCTTCAAAAAAATTTGAAAATAATTTTAGAAAATAATTTTACTTGGGCAACAGAACTAAATTTAAAAAATACAAGTTTTTTCAGTTTTGGACTTAAATATAATTTAACTTCACAAATAAGTACAAATTTTGTATTTAGAATAAATAACGGATATAGTGGAATTCAAAAAACTTATGGACATATTGGATTAACTTATACTAAGTTGAATTCAAAATAATAACAAAGCACAAAGAAAGGACGATAAAAGCATATTAAATTATACGCAGGAGAAGTCACAGTTAGCGTTTAAATACGACTTGGTATTATAAAAATTAGTAATTTTATTATTTTAATATGGAGGATTTTTATTTTAATGAAATTAAAATATATATTATTTTCTTGTTTTATTTTTATTCATTGTATTTGTTTTTCTGCTTCTCAAGAACAAGATATAGAAAATTTCAATTTTAATTTTAAAACTATAGATACATTGGGAATAATTTTTAATCCAGCATTATTAGGATATTTAGATGAAAATAAAATTTCTATTGGAGGTTTTTTGGATTTTGATTTAAAAAATGCATCTTATGGAAGTTCAATTTATTTTTTAAATCCTAATTTTAGTTTAGCAAATGCTGAACAAACATTTTATGAAAATAATGTTTTTAAAAATGAAAAGATGTTTAAAGCATCATTTGGATTAAAAACTTTGCCTAATTTATTTGCTGGAATTTCATGGAAATTTGTTAAAATTAGTGATCCATCTCAAAAAAAAGAAATTCTTTTTTCTCCAAGTTTAGATTTAGGAATAATTTATTCTATGTTAGATAAAAAAGGAAATTCTTATAATTTTAAATGTTTGTATCAAAATTTTGCTCATCCAAATTTACTTTGGCAGATAAAATCTTCAATAAATGAAAAGCAAAAATTAGATTTAGGCGTAACTTTCAATTCCCATCAATTTTTTTCAATAGGTGTGTTAGTTGAATTAGGAGAAGAAATTTTTGCTAAAAAAATTTATCATGAAATTCATCTTGGAGAAACTCACTGGTACCAAAATAAAAAATTATGTTTTGTTAATGAAATATCTGTTAGAATAAGTGAAGCAACTAAAACTTCTAAATGGGTTTGTTTGGGCTTAAGTTATAAACCAGAAATTTATATAGAAAAAACTGAAAATTTTTGGCAATATTTTTTAAAAAACATTTTAGGATCAAAACTTGTAATTGATCCAGGACTTAAAATTATTTTATCAGAAAATTTACTAAAACAAATTTATTTTTTAAATATTGGAAGAAATTTTTAATATTTTTTATACCAAGTCGCATTCAAACGCTAATTGTGTTGCCTTTGTTACGGCTGCTTATCACCTTGTCATTATTTTGATTGCAAATTAATTAATTAACTTTATTATAAAATGAATTTTAAAAATTTTCATTTTCACTGACTTTTTAAAATAAAGGAAATATATTTATGATTAAAATCTTTTGTTTAATTTTTATTTTTTTAGTTTCAAATTTTAGTTTTTCTGTTCCACCTCATCCAAATTTATTATTTAAAAAAAATACAAATGGTAAAATGTCCATTAATAGCAATTATAAAAAGTTTAAAGATCCAGATATGCAAAGATTGAATTTTATTCCTCAAAAAAATGGAAAAGAAGAGGTTTTAGTAATTCTTGTTGAATTTCAAGATAAATTGCATTTAAGAAATGTCAGTTTATTTAATAAACATATCTTTTCTAAAGATTCACTAATTCCAAGTGTTTATAATTATTTTTATGAAATAAGTAATGGAAAAATGGAAATCTTGCCGGGAATATTAAATGGGGCTATTAACTGGGTTAAACTACCTAAAAACATTAGCGAATACAATGATGAATCAAATGAAAAAATTACAAATTTAGTAGTAGATTCTTTAAATGCAATAAATTCACAAGTAGATTTTAGTCAATATGACAAAAACAATGATGGCGTAGTAGATCATGTTTTTATTATTCATTCTGGGAATGATGAAGCCAGAACTGGTAATTCAAACGATATTTGGTCAGTGTGTATTTCTACTTCTGCATTATTTGGGTTTGGGAGATATGATAATAAAAAAATAGTTTCTGCTGTTATTTGTGCTGAAGATCCTGATTTTAAAATCAATAATGAAGATGCTCTTTCTATTGGAACTTTTTGTCATGAATTTTGTCATGATTTAGGAGCACCAGATCTTTATGATTATGATGATCCAGATTTTTTTCCTACAGGTTGGTGGTGTTTAATGTCATTAGGAGCTTATTTAGGACAATCACAATTTCCTGCTCATCTTTCTGGTTATTTAAAAATGGATTTAGATGCAGATCCTACTAGTCATAACACTACTCCATTGGATCTTCCCTATACAACAATAACTACAAATGGAACTTATTCTATAAACGCCACTGGACTGAATACAAATAATAGATTATATAAAATAATCATACCAAATACAAATAATAAAGAATATTTTTTAATTGAAAACCGAACTAAAAATTGGGGAGGAAAATATGATGCTACATTGCCAGATTCTGGACTTATTATTTCTCATGTTGATGAAACAATGCCAATAGATGGTGGAAATAATGGACTTCCAAAAAATCCTTATTATAGAATATGGATAGAAGATTCTTATAATTATAATCATGACCCTAATTTTAATACTGCAAATAATAATTATTCTTTTCCTTATGCTGATTTTGCTGCTTTTTCTAATCCTAATCCAGCACCACCTAATTCTGTTCGTAATCCAGAAATATCTTTTAATGCTACTACTATTCCAAATACGCATAGTAATAAAGGAAATATATCAAATATTTCTATTTACAATTTAATTACTTCTGGAAATACAATGACTTTTAGTGTAAAAATAAATACTGCCAATTCTATTTTTTCTAATACTACTATGTCCATAAATAAAAGTTATCCAAATCCATTTAATCCCGAATGTTATATCCCATTAGAAATAGCAAATAACAAATCACAAAATGTTAAAATAAAAATATACAATATATTAGGACAAGTAGTAAGAGAAGTAATTACAAATAATACAAATAATTCAGTATATTGGGATGGAAGAGATAATTTAGGAAAAGAAGTTTCATCGGGAATGTATTTTTATGAAACAATTGTGAACAACAAATCACTAAATTGTAAAAAAATGCTGATGTTGAAGTAAAATTGTAGGAATAGAGACAAATGAAAAATTATAGTCTTGACAATTCAATTTCTAATTTATTAATCCACACAGGGAAAGGGCACCAGAAAACACTAAAAAGAGCACCAGTCACCAGAATAGATATATTCATTAGAATAAATTTCAATATTTTTATCGATATGTTGTCCCTATAGGACATTACAAATTTTCAATTTTCAATAAAAAAGCCTAAATTTATTCTGTGTCGCTTTTTTATTATCATCTTGAAGATTAAAATATTAAATTTAAAGAAAATTTAGAAGTATTTGGCAAAACTCCATCAATATTATAAGATACATCTAATTGAGAATACATGTTTTTTTCTGATTTCAAAGGAAATTTTATTCCACCACCAATACTATATATTTGCCTAAAGCTTTTCCCTTGAGGCAATAAAATAAAACCACTTCTTAAAACAAAATATTTATTAAAATTTAATTCATTACCCAATTTTACCCAACGAAAATTATCTAATTCTATAGATACTAATACATTTTTTTTAAACATATATTTTAACCCAATACTGTTAGTTGGTAATATAAATTCTGTATATGAACCTTGCATATTAGAATTACAAAATATTGGAGAAAATAAATCTTTTAAATTTAAACCCATATTAAATTTTTCATTAAATTTAATTAAAAATCCCCAATCTGTGCCAAATCCCAAACCACTACCAGTAGATTTATCTACATGTTTTTCTAAATTTTGACCAACTGAAATAAATCGTAATTTAAAAGTAAAACCATTGCTTATCAAAAAATTTGTTGATATTTTTTTCATAAATAATTTGGATAAAAAATCATTCATTTCTAACCCACATCCAATAAGTAAAGTACTTTCTCTTAAAAGTGAATCACCAGATGTAATCATTCCAAATCCCATACCCATATTTTTTTTATTAGCACAAGGAACAGAACAAGCCATAAAAGTATAAGGAACAATATTAAATTGAGCAGTACACATAAAAATTATTTCTTTTGGAGCATAAGCAAGCCCTGCATTATTCCAAACTAAAGCATTTACATCATCACTAACAGCAACAAATGCTCCTCCCATTCCTACTGGTCTTGCTCCATAACCAATATCAGCAAACATTCCAACAAATTGAGCTTTAATTGGAATAGAAATAAATAAACAAATTAAAACCAAAATAATAATTTTATTTTTTAACATTTTTTCCTCTTAAAAAACATTTATTAAAAGTTAATTTATAAACTTTTTTTAATTTTATTAAATTTATAATATTCATGCTTTATTAAACTGTCAAGAAAAATTACAACTACAATTTGAAAAACTCAAAAACAATCAAATAATACCAAATTGCAATCAAAAATAAAATGTTGTAATTTACCAAATTTGGATTTGTTTCGAATTTTTCTCTTTATTTCATATTCCTTTAATTGCAATTTAGCATAAACACATACATGTATATCAAAAAAAAGATATAAAAAAAATTGCTTAAAAATAAATAATAATTATAAGTAATTTTATCCTACAAATAAATTTCTGCATTTTGCAATTTGCAAAAAAAATAGTCTATAAATTACAAGGAGGTTTTTTGGATATTCAATCTATAAATAAGCAAGAAAAAAAATATATTATTCCAACTTATACAAGATTTCCTTTATGTTTCAAAAAAGGAAAAGGTGCTTATCTTTGGGATATTCAAAATAAAAAATATCTTGATTTTCTTTCTGGAATAGGTGTTACTAATTTAGGACATTCCCATCCTCATATTCTTAAAGTATTGCAAAAACAAGCAAAAAATTTAATACATACTTCTAATTTATATTATATAGAATCTCAAATAAAATTAGCAAAACTTTTATCTAAATATAGTTTTTCTGGACAAGTATTTTTTTGTAATAGTGGAACAGAAGCTAATGAAGCTGCTATAAAATTAGTTAGAAGATATTCTTATTTAAAATTTGGATCAGAAAAATACGAAATTATTACAATGAAAAATTCATTTCATGGTAGAACACTTGGTAGTTTAACAGCTACAGGACAAGAAAAATATCAACAGTATTTTTCTCCTTTATTTCCAGGTTTTAAATATGTAGAATTTAATAATTTTAATGCTTTAGAAAAAAATATTTCTTCTAAAACATCTGCGATTATGATAGAACCTATTCAAGGAGAAGGTGGGATAAATGTTGCTTCTTATGATTATCTCAAAAAAATAAGAAAATTATGTAATGAAAAAAATATTCTTTTAATTTTTGATGAAGTACAATGTGGAATTGGAAGAACAGGCAAATTTTTTTGTTATGAGCATTATAAAATAAAACCCGATATTTTAACATTAGCAAAATCTTTAGGAAATGGTCTTCCTATAGGAGCGATGATTTCAAAAAAAGAAATTAGCAAATATCTTTGTGCTGGAACACATGGCTCAACTTTTGGAGGAAATCCTTTAATATGTGAAGTAAGTTTTAATGTTGTTTTAGAAATTATAAAACTTCTTCCTAATGTTGAAAAAATGGGAATATATTTAAAAAATAAATTAGAAACTCTTCAAAAAAAATATTCTTTTATTACAGAAATTAGAGGATTAGGCCTAATGATTGGAATCGAAGGTAATTTTGAAGCAAAAAATATAATCAAATTTTGTTATGAAAATGGCGTTCTTATTGGTAGTGCTGGAAAAAATATTTTAAGATTTTTACCGCCTTTAATTATTACAAAAACAGATATTAACAAAATAATAAAAATTTTAGATAAAGCATTTAGTTTGTTGAAAACATCGTAAAATTAATATTTCCTGATATAACATAATTATCGTATTTGTCATTGTATTAACATAATATTATTTAAAAAACATATTAATTTATTTTTATTTAGATTAATTTTTACACGCAAAATTTAAGCCATCTCTACTCTTCTATGAATCCCACATAAGGCAGATTCCTAAATTTCTCAGCGTGGTCTAAACCATATCCGACAACAAACTTATCCGGGATGGTAAATCCTACATAATCTACCTCTACCTCTACCATACGACAAGAAGGTTTGTTTAAAAATACACATATCTTGACACTATGAGGGTTAAATTTCTCTAAATGTTCCTTGATTGCTTTTAATGTAATGCCTGTATCGATTATATCTTCCACCAAAAGAATGTTTTTTTCATCGATAGATTTGGTGTTTATTCCTGTTAGTTTGACCTTTCCTAAGCTTACCTTCTTGGCTCCATAACTTGATGCCTTTATAAAATCACATCTTATTCCTATTTTCTCTAATTTTCTTACCAAATCAGCCATAAATATCCACGAGCCCTTCAAAACACCTATAACTAATAATTCCCTATCTTTATAATCATTTGATATTTGTAAAGCAAGCTTCTTTATTTTCTCTTGAATATCCTTCTCTGAAATAAGTACTGGTATGTTCATTTTTTTATTCTCCAAATTTTTAATTTAAACAAATCCGAATATCGAAATACGAAATAAATTTGAATTTGATGGTTTATAACATTTTATTTCTAATTACAATTTGGTAATCTCATTCTCCAAATAACGGCACAATCTGAAATTTTACTACATCGACCAACCCTTTATCCGTCAATTTTAATTCAGGGATAACCGGTAAGGCGAGAAATGATAAGGTCATAAATGGGTTATTAAGTGAACACCCTAATTTTTTAGCCTCTTGAATTAAAAGAAGCTCTTTTTCTTTGACTACCTCAATTGGTTCTTCTGATATTAATCCGGCAATAGGCAATGGCAAAAATGCCTTTATTTCACCTTTTGCCACGACTATTTCACCACCACCCATCTTAGCAATTTCAATTGCCGCGGTCATTATATTCTCGTCATTTGTGCCTACAATAATAATATTGTGTGAGTCGTGGGCTACTGAGGAACCAATGGCACCATCAAGCAATCCAAACCCTTTTACAAAACCTATGCCAACATTTCCTGTTTCATTATGCCGCTCAATAACCACTATCTTCAAAATATCACGGGAAATGTCCCCTTCTCCTGTTTTGATAACCTCGAGCACCTTCTTTGTTATAATCTGGTCAGGAATGACCTCGATTACCTTTACCATTTTTTCATCGGTTAATTCAAGTTGAAATCCTTTTATCTTGCCAAAATCTATATGAACAGAATTCTTTATCTTTGGTGGAGTTTCGTAGGGTTGAATCACATCTTGCATCAGTCCATTTTCAGCGACGAGTTTTCCTTTTTTAAACACCTTCTTTATATTAAAGTGTTCAAGATTGTCAATGCTCACTAAATCAGCCTGATAACCTGGTGCAATTGCCCCCATATTTTTTAATCCAAAATATTGAGCCGGGTTAAGTGTCCCCATCTGGATAGCAGTAATTGGGTCTAATCCACTGACGATAGCCTTCTTAATCACTGCATTTATATGTCCCTTCTCAAAAAGGTCTGCGGCAGAAATATCATCCGTAACAAACATACACTGCCTTGAATTTTGAGGAGTAACTAAAGGAAGAAGTGTTTTTAAGTTTTTAGCGGTAGTGCCTTCTCTAATCATAAGATGCATGCCTAATCGCAACTTCTCTTTTGCCTCATTGAGGTTTGTGCATTCGTGGTCTGATTGTATTCCGGCAAGGATATAGGCACAAAGGTCTTTCCCTGAAAGATAGGGTGCATGTCCATCAATAGGTCTATTCTTACCAAGAGCGATTTTATCTAATACTTCAGGCACTCTAAAGAGTACGCCCGGGTAATTCATTACCTCAGCAATTCCTAATACCTTACCAAGCGAGCCTGTATCCTGAGCAATGAGTTCAGCTAAATCCGAGGCAGTTAATGTCGCCCCTGATGTCTCCATATTTGTAGCCGGCACACAGGAAGGAAGCATAACAAACACATCAAGCGGGGTATATTTACTTGAGTCCAGCATATATCTTATGCCGTCAAGACCGGCTACATTGGCTATTTCATGAGGGTCAATAACCACCGCAGTAGTCCCTGCCGACAAAACAACCTTGGCAAATTCACTCACTTTGAGTTTTGAACTCTCAATATGGATATGACCATCGATAAATCCCGGAGCCAAGATAGCACCATTTATGTCAATCTCTTCCTCTCCGGCATAATCTCCTAAGCCGACAATTTTCCCTTCAGAGATAGCAACTGAAGTTAAGTATATCTCTCCGGAAAGGACATTGACTACCTTAGCATTTTTGATAACGAGTTCGGCTTTTTTTTCACCTCGTGCGATACTGATTAAATTTCCTAATTCCATAAGTTTTACCTCATTTATATTTGATTTTTTAAAGTTCGTCTTATTCCTGCAAACCAAAAGGCTTTTTCTGAATTGAATGCCTTTCAAAAAATTGCCACATCAATTCTGATGCAAAAATATCAATATTAACCTTTCCCATCTGTTTTTCCGATAATATTGATAAACCACCCAGTCAAAGAGGGATATGTCCACCATTTTTTAATGTTTCTCAATCCTTCCATCTGTATCTTATGCGATTAATTCCATTACCAATCATAAACAACAAATAAAGGAAATAAGTTTTGTTTGTTTCATATTTTCATCCCGTGATTCTAAACACTTACTCCAAATCAATTACCCACGCTTGCATAATACGGCGATGGCACTGTTGGATATGCCCGATAGACATGATAAAAAACAGCATCAGTTTTCTTTTCAACTTCATTATCTGTATAAAACCCAAGAGGCAAGCCGATTGCATCATCCCACAGAAAATGGTGTATTGAAGCCTTCACATCATCTCTTGTAGGCTCTTTGTCTTGCCATTTATACATATCCTTTAATTTTCCCTTCAGTCTTTCCAGTAGTTCTTTGGCTACCTTCTTTATCTTTTGGATTTCCTGGGGTTTCAAATCTGGTTTTGCCAGTAGGTCATAAATAGCCAGAGTCTCCTCATCCAGCCCTTCTCGCACTGCTCGGCTTTCTTCCTCGTCCAACTCCTGCACAAATTTCAATAACATCTCAAAGATAGCTTCAATATTTTGGCGGTCTTTTTCTTTATTATACTCATCAATTATCTTTTCATAATGTTCTTGAAAATCTGTCCGGAGCGGATTTTTTTGGATAAGCCGTTCCAGTTTTTTCTCAATCACGCTTTTAAGGCTCTGCACAATGGTATTTTTGGTTCTAATGTGTTCAAATTCTGCCCGCAATCGGTTAAAATCAATCTTGCTAATATCATAAAGCTTATTGGGTTCTTTGGCTTTGTCTGGCGTAACAATAATTAACTCATCAATAACTTCATGCAGTTGTTTAATAATATCGCTAATATCTGCTTGGTCGCGGTCTTTTTGCAGGCTTTTGTGTTATTGTTTTTTCTTCCATCACCCTATCGTTAATTAAACCCTGTTGAATAGTCGCGTTGCGAATTCCAATAGGCGAAGGTTTTGAAATCACTTTTTTTTCTTCCATAGATTTTTAAAATAAATTATTTTAATTAAACTTATTAGACTTGCAAACATCACCCCAGCTATAATTTTAATTCTTTTTAGTGTTTTGATTTACTCATTTATGTTTTATCTTTTAACTTTTTATTTTCAAATTTAATTGTTTTTAGAATAAATTCAAAAGTCTTTTTCATCGCGACGGGATCAGACACAACAGCATACTCACTAAAATTATTAATTACTATCAAATGATGAATGTTATTTTTTGTAAATTCAACCTGAATCATTTTATGGTCTAAAGGCGAAGGAGTAGTATATGAATCGTCAGGAGGGTTGCCGCCAGAAAGAAAAGTCTTTATTGCTTTCTCGCCAGCTACCTCTATTTCTTCCCTTGAATCTATCTTATATCCTGAATATGCAACTTTAGCCCCTTCTCCGCTTCGAAATTCAAAACTACCTTTATCTGAGTATAAATAGATCTCATCCATTCTTTTTAAAAAGAAAAGAATAGGATTTTGGATTTTCCAATCTTTCGGATATTCAAAAGAGTACTTATACTTCGAATTTTTAAAAGTTTTCCAACTTTTATCAGATAAGTTTTGAAGAATAAAAATACCAATACTCGCAACAATAATTACAATTAGCGTTATCATAAATATCATTATTCTTAAAATTTTTGTGTTTACTTTCATATTTTTTCGCACTCCTTTTTTTTCTTTAATAATTTTTTTACCTCGCGGTCAAAGTCAGATTCAAGCATACGGTCTTGAATAACCCTGTATTTTTCATATTCACTTTCGGCTAATGCCACTGCGACTTCATGACTAATCTTGCCACTATCCTGTAAAATTTCTTTTTCGTTGAATTGCAAAAAGGCGTCCAATTTCTCTACCCAGTCTTTCATATACATCACCACACCCTTTTGCGCCTGCATTTCGGCATAGTCAAGATACATTGTGACAATTCTGTTCAGTCCATCCAGCTCTTTTTCATTGAGATAATTCTTGGCAATACTGACATCCGTTTTTCGAATGGCTCCTTTGGGAGCATTTTTCCAAGTGGTTAATCCCATATTGGGTTTTTCACTACTCACGCGGTCTTGAATAATTTCCGCTGCTGTTTTTCCGGTAATGGCAAAATGTAGTTTATTTTGCACAGTAGCAAAAAATTGCTTAGTGATTTCTTCATTCGGATTATAATCAGCACTGCACTGAGCGTAAATGTCGGTGATTTTCTGGTAGAATCTGCGTTCGCTACTGCGGATATTGCGAATTCGCGCCAGTTGCTCTTCAAAATAATCCTGGCCGAAAATATTGTTGGGATTTTTCAACCGTTCATCATCCATAGTAAAGCCCTTGATAATATATTCTTTTAGTCTTTCCGTTGCCCAAATACGAAAATGCGTTGCCTGTCTTGAATTAACACGGTAGCCAACGGAAATAATGGCATCAAGATTATAAAACTTGGTTTCATATGTTTTTCCATCATTGGCAGTATGTTCCAAAATGGAACTAACTGAATTTTCTTGCAATTCTCCGCTTTCAAAAATATTTTTGAGATGTTTGGTAATGGCCGGTCTTTGCACGCCAAACAAAAGAGCTATTTTGTCTTGGGTAAGCCAAATATTTTCATTATGCAGAAATATCTCCACTTTCACCTTACCATTTGGCGTGGTGTAGAGTAGAAATTCTGTAAACCCCGTTAGATGTTTACTATCTAACTGGGTAAATGTGTTCTGTTTGGCAATCTGTTTATTCTTTTTCATACTTTCCCTTTTTAGAATCTAATAATTTTTTTACTTCACGATCAAAGTCGGAAACATAATTTTTGTTCTGTATTACCCGATATTTTTCATATTCTTCTAAAGCAAGTTCTTCTGCAACTTCATGACTAATTTTGCCTGCATTTGTCAATATCTCATGTTCACTGAACTTCAAAAAAGCATTGAGCTTTTCTATCCAGTCTTTCATAGTCATTGCCCGACCGCGAGCAGCCTGCATCTCAGCATAATCCAAATACATATTTACAATTCTATTAAGCTCGGTAAGTTCTTTTTTGTCTAAATAATTTTTAGCAATAACTACATCGCCGGGCATAATTTTACCCTTAGGAGATCTTCTCCATGATGTAAGTCCCATCTTATCTTTTTTACTACTCACACGGTTTTGAATAATTTCCGCCGCTGTTTTTCCAGTAATGGCAAAATGAAGCTTGTTTTGTACTGTAGCGAAAAATTGCTTACTCTCGCAAGCTTTGGGTGAATAATCTATGGCTGTGGAATAAATATCGGTAATTTTTTGATAGAGCATCCGTTCGCTGGAGCGAATGTCTTTAATTTCTTCGTAGAGTTCATCAAAATATCTGGTGCTGAAGCGGGAACCATATTTGAACCGGTTGCTATCTAACGCATAGCCTTTGTGGATGTAGCTTTTAAGAATTTCTGTTGCCCATTGCCTAAATTGTGTGCCCCGCTCGGAATTTACCCGATAACCGACAGCAATTATTGCCTCAAGAGAATAAAAATATGTCTTTCTTTTTATTTCCCGACCGCCTTCCTTTTGAACTACCGAGAATTCCTCGGTAGTTGATTCTTCATCTAATTCGTGGTCTTTGTAAATATTTTTTAAGTGAAGGGAAATATTATCAGTAGAGCATCCAAAAAGTTCTGCCATTTTTTTTTGGGTAAGCCAGATATTTTCTTCGGCAAACAATACCTCAATATTCACCGAGCCATCCGGTGATTGATAAAAAGCGATTTGATTGTCCGGTAGTTTTTTCATAATTTTATACCTCAACCCCGTTAGATAATTTGTCATATCTAATGGGGTCAATAGCACCGCTCATCAATCGCGATAAAAATAAATCACGAGTTTAAGCAA
>JBDRGX010000050.1:0-10673 GCA_043817485.1 bacterium | reverse complement strand
TTATTTTTTAATTTTGCTCAATCTCATGTTTTAGAAAAACAAGGAAAATCTTTACAACTTTATAGTAATTGGTGTGATTCTCCACCTGTAATTAATGGATGTATTACTGATAAAATAAATTCTATAGGAACAACTATTTCTGGAACAACACCAACTGAATGGAAAGATGCTTCTGTTAGACAAATTACTCTTAGTGATGGGAATTCTGCTTATTTATATTTAATGAATGATGCTAATAATCTTTATGTTGGCTTAGTTTATTGGTTTGAAAATAATTCTAATAATAACCGTGTAACTTTATATTTTGATCAAGGTTTTCCAAATGGTAACCATAATGATAATTTAGATACAAATAACGATAATATGGTTAGTTCAAATCGTAGAGGAGGAGCATGGAGTCCTTATGATCGTTATTGGAATGGGTCAATTTGGACAAATGATACATCAATAAACTTGGATGCAGCAGAAGCTTATTTTACCAATGTTTATAATTGGGAATTTAGAATACCTATTAATGGAGGGTCACAGGATCTTTTTGTTAATGGAGGAACATCGAGTGCTTCTGGTAATGAATTAGGTTTTTTTTTAGAAATATTTAAAAATGGAGCATCTCCTGATTTAGTTTATTGGAATGCAACCAATGGAAATTCTAATAATGCTAATGTTTCTCCTGGTTGGGCAGATATTAGATTAGGAACTTCTAAAAAAAATTTTATTTTTGGAACATCTAATATTCCTAATGGTATGTCAAATCCAGTTATTAATGGAACTATTGGTGAAAATGAATGGAGAGGTTATTATGAAAAAAATATTCTTTTAACTAATCTTGCTGGAGATACTAAAAATGCTATTCTTTATTTAGCTCAGAATTCAACTGGAGTTGAATATATTTATTGTGGTTTAAGAGTATATGATACTACACAAAACTCTAATGATTATTGTCAAATTTATCAAGAACAATCTAATCCTTTTTCTTCTACTGTTCCTCGTGATTTTAAATTAAATAATGATTATGAAAATGCTTTGCGTGTAACAAATGGAACTTTATCTGATCGTTATTTTAATAATACGGGATCTGGAAGTTGGTCAGTAGATCCAAATGGTGTTGGTATTCAACAAGGAAATTCTTCTTATGCTTTGGGTTCTAATTATTGGGATTATGAATTTAGAATACATTATTATACAGGAAGTTTTTATGATCTTACTGTAGATGATAATTCTCTAATTGGGTTTTTAATTTCATATCATGATGAAGATATGCCTTTAGGAAGACAAAATTTTTGGTTGGAATCTATAGCTAATACTGATACACAATTTGTAGATAGTACAAGTACATCTACGAATATAAGTATTGGTTGGGCATATCTACAATTGGGTGCTCCTTATTTACAAGTAATGTATCCTTCAAAAAATAGTATTATTGAGGGAACTTATCCTTTATGTGCTTATGTTCTTCCTGCTGATATTTGGGGATTATCTATCAGTAAAGTAGAATATCAGATTGAAGGAGATAGTAATTGGATACAAATGACACAAATATCTAATACGCCTTACTTTGTAGCTGATTTTAATACAATGATTAGAGCAGATGGAACTTATGAATTAAAAATAAAAGCAATTGATTCTTCTAATATAGAAATTATTCAAATAAGAAATATAACTATTCAAAATAATTCAACAAATAATATTAATTTACCTACAGTTACAATTTCTACACCAAATTCAGGGACAGCTGTTTCTGGTTCTATTTCCATCAATTTTACAGCAATTGCTGTTAATCCTGCTACTATTGTTAGTACAGAAATTTCCTTTGATGGATCTACTTATACATCAGCAACTTCTCCTTATATATGGGATACTACAAATATTCCAAATGGATCACATATTTTTAGAATTAAAGCTACAGATAGTTTAAATAAAATAGGTTATTCTGAAATTCGATTGATTGTTGTTGATAATGCTGCACCTCAATCAATAGGAATTATTTTTCCAATTCAAAATAGTTATCATAAAGGAAATCTTATTATTGAAGCATTAGTTGCAGATAATTTAAGCATTGCAAAAGTAGAATTTTGGGATGGAATTCCTGGAACAGGAACAAAATTAGGAGAAGATATAGGAAGTAGTAATGGATGGATATATACATGGGGAACAACATCAGCAAATGATGGAATACATAATATTTACGCTCGGGCAATTGATGGACAGGGAAATATGCTTGATTCGAGATCTATTATTATCACAATAGATAATACAACTCCTACAATTACCAATATTACCTTACCATTAGTTAATACTTATCTTAAAGAAACATTTAAAATTGTAGCTAATGGAACTGATGCAATTGGTATAAATAGAATAGTTTTTTACAATGGAAATCCTACAGCAAATGGTATTTTATTAGGAGAAGATAAAACAAGTCCTTATGAATATATTTGGACAACAAATCAACAAGATGATGGAATAAAAAATTTATATGTTAGAGTTTATGATAATACAGAAAATTTTAAAGATAGTGAAGCAATAACAATAACTATTGATAATACAAAACCAACAGTATCTACCTTGACTTCTCCAATATCTGGTATTTATTCTGGGAATCTTGTATTAACAGCAGAAGCTACTGATATAAATTTAGACAAAGTTGAATTTTATAAAAATGGAGCAAAATTAGGAGAAGATAAAACAAGTCCTTATACCTATACTTGGAATACAATAAATAAAGATGATGGTGCTCATACTTTATATGTTAAAGCTATTGATAAAAGTGGAAATGAATTGGCATCAGAAAGCATTGCTATTACAATAGATAATACTTCTCCAGAAAATTGTGTTATTACTAAACCTTTACCAAATTCTATTCATAAAGGAAGTTTAACCATAGAAGCTAGTGTTGCTGATGCTATAGGTATTGAAAAAATCGAATTTTATAGTCAAAAAAAAGAAAAAGAAGAGACAATAATAGGATTAGATACTTCAAAAGAAAATGGTTGGAAAATTGTATGGGATACATTAAAAATAGAAGATGGATTATATGACATATATAGTATAGTTTATGATCAAAGAAATAACAAACTTGTTTCAAATAAAGTCGAAATAACAATAGATAACACATCTCCTAAAATAGAATCTGTTATTATTACTCCATTACCAGTAAAAGTAGATAAAGAACAAGAAGTTTATGTAGAAAAAATCACTTTGACTATTATTACAAAAGATGAAACTTCTGGTGTTAAAACAATTAATTTAAAAATTATTAATAATAAAGAAGAAGAATTTTTTAAAAAAGAAATTGTACCAGTTGAAAATAAAATTATTGCCTATATTCCTCAATTAGTAGAAGGAAGTAATAATATTTCTATTATAGCTTTTGATAAAATTTCAAACAAGTCTGAAACTTATAAACAAACAATTTTTTATAAAATTCCTAAAAATAGTGATACAATTGGAATAAATGGTGGAATAATAAAAAGTCCAGATAGAACAAGTATTGAAATACCTATAAATGCTTTACAGAATGATATAAAAATTTCTATTCAAACAATTTCTCCTAATTTATTAGTTAAACCATTAGATCCCCAATTAAAATTAGTAAGTGGATTTAGAAAAATTGGACCAGAAAATTTAGTATTTTACAAACCTGTAATTATTACAATTCCTTATACTCATTCTGATATAGAATTAAGTAAAGATGTTTCTCTTGAACAAGAAAATAAATTAGAAATTTTTTGTTGGGAAGGACAAGAATGGGTAAGATGTGGTATTGAAAAAAGAGATGTGTCTGAAAATTTAATTTCTGTTAAAGTAAATCATTTAGGAATTTTTGGAATAGGAATAAATTTAGACCCATTTGTTAAAAAAGATAAAGCATTTCTTACTCGAAATCCTTTTAGATTAGAAGATGGTACTACTTTTGTTATAGATCTTGTAAAAGATAGTTCTATTACTATTAAAATATATGATATAATGGGTGATTTAGTTAGAGTATTAGTTAAGGATAAATCAGAAAGAGCTGGTGAAAATAATTCTTATGCTTGGAATGGTTTAAATCAATTTGATAATTATGTAGGTTCTGGTATTTATATTTATCGAATAGAAATAAAAACAGATAAAGAAATAAAGAAATTTTCTAATTTAATTGGTGTTGTAAAATAAAATAATAGGGAGGTTAAAATGTTTATTTTGAAAAAAATGATATTAATTATATTGGTTTTAACTGTTAATTCTTTTCTTTTTGGAACATCTATTGATTGGCAATTAGGAGCAAGACCACAAGGAATGGGAAGTGCTTTTACTGCTTTAGTTGATGATGTTAATGCTTGTTATTGGAATGCAGCTGGACTTCCTCAAGTGAAAAAAGACGAAACAATTGGCATGTATAAATTTTCTGATTTAGGTTATAATTTTAATTATTTTGCACATGTTCATCCTTTGAAAAATAGTGCAATTGGACTTTCATGGTCAAATGTTACTGGTACTCTTAAACAAGGACGAGAAGAAGAAAAAAGCAAAATGATAGATGATGTTTTTTCTTTAGGATATGGACTAAAAATAACAGATGCTTTCTTTTTAGGATTAAATGTAAAACGATTTTCAATTAATTCTAAAATTGGCGGAGGTGCTGGATTAGGACTTGATTTAGGATTTTTATTTTTTCCTTATGAAAATTTTTCTATAGGAATGGTAGGAAAAAATATTAGTAGTGATGTAAAAAATGAAATAGCTCCATGTTCTTATAGAATAGGAACTGCAATTAGATTTTTAGAAAATAAATTAAAATGTTCTTTAGATGTGGTAACTAAATCAGAAGTAGAAGACAAAAAACTTAATGTTTTTTTAAATTTTGGAGTAGAATATCAAATAATTAAAATATTTGCTTTAAGAGCAGGTATGGAAAAAAATAATCCTTGCGTAGGAGTAGGTATTCAATATAATCAATATAAAATTGATTATGCTTATTTATCTTCTAAAATAAATGAAGCTCCTCATGTAATTTCTTTAAGTATAATTTGGGGGGGAAAATAAATTATAAAAATTTATTTTTTCATATACAAAATTACAAAATAATAATGAATTATTTAAATAAAAAAAAGATTATATTTTATGTTTAATGATACAATTGTTGCTATTTCTACACCTATAGGTCAAGGTGGTATTAGTATTGTTAAGATAAGTGGTAGTTTATCTATTCCTATTCTTAAAAAAATATTTAAAAAGAAAAAAGGTAATTTTTTTTCAAAAGAATCTCATTCTATTCATTATGGACACATCATTTCATCTACTACTCAAAAACTTATTGATGAAGTTTTAGTTTTAATAATGAAATCACCAAAAACATATACTAAAGAAGATATTGTTGAAATTCATTGTCATGGTGGTATTATTTGTAGTCAATTAGTTTTAAAAGAAGTTCTTCAAAATAATGCTCGTATAGCAGAACCAGGTGAATTTACTAAAAGAGCATTTTTAAATGGAAGAATAGATCTTTCTCAAGCAGAAGCAATATTATCATTAATAAAAGCAAAAACAGAAATTTCTTTAAAAATAGCTTTAAAACAATTAGAAGGCAGTTTATCTCAAAAAATAAATGAAATAAAAAATGAAATTATAGAAATACTTGCTTTAATTGAAGTAAGTATTGATTTTTCTGAGGAAGATATTGATTTTCTTTCTGCTTATCAAATTCAAGAAAAAATTCAAAAAGTAAAAAATAAATGCAAACTTTTATCAAAAACTTTTGAACAAGGAAAATTATTTCAAGAAGGATTAAAAATTTCTATTATTGGACAGCCCAATGTAGGAAAATCAAGTATTTTAAATTCTTTGTTAAAAAAAGATAGAGCCATTGTTTCAGAATATCCTGGCACTACAAGAGATACTATTGAAGAAAGTTTAAATATTAAAGGTATTCCGATTACTTTAGTTGATACAGCTGGAATAAGAGAATCTAATTCTATAATTGAACAAAAAGGGGTAGAAAGAACTTACAAATCAATAAATGAAGCAGATTTAATTTTAGTTGTTTTAGATAATTCTCAATTATTTAATGATGAGGATAAAAATATTTTTCAAAAAATAATAGATAAAAAAAGAATTATTGTTATTAACAAAATAGATTTATCTACAATGCTTGATACAGATTATTTTAAAAATGAAATGATTGTAAAAATTTCTGCTTTGACTTGTCAAGGAATGGATGATTTAGAAGATTTAATTGTAAAGCAATTTTTATCTGAAAATTTTAATTTAGAAGAAGTAATGATTACGAATTTAAGACATAAATGTGCTTTAGAAAAAACAATTTATCATTTAAAATCTGCTTTTCTTTTAATTGAAAAAAATCAAGGAATAGAAATTATTTCTTTAGAATTAAAAGAATCTTTAAATGAATTAGGAAATATTATTGGGGAAACTTCTACAGAAGATATTCTTAATCACATATTTTCTAATTTTTGTATTGGAAAATAAATTATTTTACCAGTTGTGAAGCATAAAATAACCAAACATCTTTATTTTTAAACAATGGAATACTTTCTTTAATTGCTTGAAAAGTTATTTCGTTGACATGTCCAATTCCAATTACTTCTCCTTTTTTCAAACTTCTCAAAACTAATTTATTAAGCATTTCTTTAATACAAACAATATCTTTTTTATTATCTATAAATAAATTATTTGTATTTATTTGTATTCCAATTTCTTTTGCAAGCATTTTAACTACAGATTTGGAATTAGTTAAACTATCAATAAAATATAAATTTTCTTTTTTTAATTCTGTTAATATAATTTCCATAATTTTTTTATTTTGTATAATTTTTGAACCCATATGTTGGTTTACACCTTTTATTTCTGGCATGCTTTTTATTCCTTTTTGTACTATTTTTTCAATTTCTTCTTTTTGCATATAATTCATTATTGTTTGTTTTTCCATTATTTTTTTTAAGTGTTTTTCACAGGGCTCCATTGGAAGATGCAATATTATTTCAAATCCATTTTTTTGAGCTATTTGTGCTATTTGTAAAGAATAAGGTAGGTGTGGTAAAATAGAAAAAGTTAAACCAATATTTTTTAAATTTAGAAATTTTTGAGCTATTTTTTTCCCATATCCAAAATCATCAATAATTAAAACTAAAGATGGTTTTTTAATTAAAGTTAAAAAATAAATATTTTTGTCATTTAATTTTATACTAATATTGCAAGAATTTTCTTTTTCACAACTTGTAATTTTAGCATTTATTTTTTTAGAAATAAGAAAAATATTTTTTTGATAAATTTGAAATGATGAAAATTTAGGAATAGCAATTTTTTTGTATTTACAAGGCCATTTACTAAAATTTTGTTTTTTAAATAAAATTTTTTCTTCGATAATATCTTTCGGATATATGTTTGATTTGATTAAATTATTATCAATAAATTTTTGTGCAAAAAAGGCTTTTCGAGAAAAATTTAGATAATAATGATAAGTAAAAGAAATAGAAATAAAAAAAAATATAATAATATAAATTATTTTTTTCACAATTTTTTTTGTAAATTCCTATTATTTAAAATTTATTAATTAATTTAAAAACTTGTTTTAATAATTTCTTGAACAGAATTTAAAGCATCATCTAATTTGTATAAATTTCCACCACCTGCTTGAGCAAAAATTGAATTTCCACCACCTTTAGATTCGAAAATAAATGCTATTTTTTTAATAAGTTCATTTGCTGATATTTTTTCGCTTAAATTTAAACTTACTTTAACCATTAAATTTATTTTATTTTCATAGATAGAGCCTAATACTATTATTCCGTCTTTTATTTCATTCATTAATTTATCAATTAAAAATTTCATTGAAACATTATCTAAATCTTTTCTTATACTTAAAACTTTTATTCCATTTATTGTTTGAATTTTATCTAATAATTCTTGAATAGAATAAAGCAATAATTTATTTTTCAAAGAATTATTTTCTTTAATTAAGTTTTTATGTTCTTCTTTTAATTTTTTAATATGCAAAAATAAATTATTTTCTTGTATTTCTAATTCTTCTAATAAAAAAGATAATTTTTCTTCTTTTTCTCTAAAACATTTATAAGCTAATTTTCCAGTTAAAGCTTCTATTCTTCTTATTCCAGCAGCTATATTTGTTTCTTGAACTATTTTAAATAAACCTATTTCTTGTGTATTTTTTAAATGTGTGCCTCCACAAAGTTCCATGCTTAAAGAACCTATTTTAACTACTCTTACAAAATCTTTATATTTTTTTTCAAATAAAGCAATAGAGCCCTGTTCTTTAGCTTGAGTAAAAGACATTTCTAATATTTCTACTTTTGTATTTTTTTTTATTTCTTCATTTACTAATTCTTCAATTTTAAAAAGATTTTTTTTATCTATTGCTTCAAAATGAGTAAAATCAAACCGTAATTTATTTTCTGTTACTAAAGAACCAGCTTGACGAACATGATCTCCTAAAACCGTTTTTAAAATACTATGAAGAATATGTGTTGTTGTATGATTAGCAGAAATTTCATGTCTATGGCATGTGTCTATTTTTGCTTTTACTTTTTCGCCCGATTTTATTTTTCCAATTACTTTTCCAAAACAAGAAAAAATATCTGGAAAAATTTCTTTTACTTCTTCTACTTCTACTTTTCCAAAATTTCCTTCAATTATCCCTTTATCACTTATTTGTCCACCTTCTTCAGCATAAAAAGGTGTTTCTTTAAGAATAATACCTATTTTTTCATTATCACAAATTTCTTCTACTAATGTATTTTTTTTCAATATAGCAATTACTTCTGTTTCAATTTCATCTAATTCATAACCTTTAAAAACACTTTTTTCTAAATTTTTAATTTTTGGATCTAATTCTTCTATTTTTGTTTGAATATTTTTTGTAATATTTCTCGAAAGATTTTTTTGTTCAGCAATTATTTTACTAAAATCTTCTTTATCTAATTTCAAACTTTTTTCTATGGCTATTTCTTCCATTAAATCCATAGGAATACCTAAAGTATCATAATAATAATAAATTTCTTTTCCAAAAATTGCATCACCTGATTTATATTTTTCAAATAATTCTTTACCTTTGCTTAAAGTTTTTTCAAAATTTTCTTCTTCTCTTAAAATAACTTCAACAATTTCTTTTTTTGCTTGTATTAATTGATCATATGGATTTTTCATCAATTCTATTACAGAAGGGACTAAAAGATATAAAAATGATTTATCTAAATTAAGATGTTTTCCATATTTAACTGCTCTTCGTAAAAGTTTTCTTAAAACATAACCCTGTCCTATATTGGCTGGATAAATTCCATCAGCAATAGCAAAAACCAAAGTTCTAATATGATCAACAATAACTCTCATTGCAATGTTAGAAGTATTATTTTCTCCATAATTTAATTTACTCATTTCAGCAACTTGTATAATAAGTGGTTTTATAATATCAATTTCAAAATTAGAATTACAGTTTTGAACAAGAGCACATAATCGCTCAAATCCCATTCCAGTATCAATATTTTTTTGAGGTAAAGAAATTAATTGACCATTTAGTGTTTTTTCTTTTTCTTGAAAAACTATATTCCATATTTCTAAAAACCGACCACAATCACATAAAGGCCCACAATCAATATTTTTATATTTACATTTTATTTCATAATCATAATGAATTTCTGTACAAGAACCACAAGGACCTATTTCTCCCATTTCCCAAAAAAGATCTTTTAAAGGATATTTTTTAATTCTTTCTTGTGGAATTCCTATTTTATGATGCCAAATTTTAAAAACTTCATCATCTTCTTCTACCATAGCAATCCATAATTTTTCTTGTGGAATTTCCATTTCTTTTGTTAAAAATTCCCATGCTAATTCACAAGCAGTTTCTTTAAAATAACCTCCAAAAGAAAAATTGCCCATCATTTCAAAAAAAGTATGATGCTTTGGAGTTTGTCCTACATTTTCTAAATCATTATGTTTTCCACTAATACGAAGACATTTTTGAATAGTGACAATATTTTTAGATGGTGGTAAAGATTTTCCTAAAAAGAAATTTTTTAATGGAGCCATTCCAGCATTTATAAAAAGCAAACTTGGATCATCTTTAGGTAATAATGAAAAACTTGGTAAAATTTTATGATTTTTTTTATTAAAAAAATTACAAAATTTATTTCTTACTTCTATACTTTTCAACATTTACTCCTAAGAAAAAAATTTAAAAAATATTTTAATTGCTTTTAAAGATAATTACAGATAGGGGCGAACGGTCGTTTGCCCCTACTGTTTTTGTATCAATTTTTTTCATTATTTTTATAAATTTTAATTTTATAAAACAAAAGTAAAATTATTTTGCATTGAGTTTGTTATATCGTGCAAAATATTGGTCAATCTCTGGGCGTAATTCAATCCCAATCCTCTCAAAGATGTCCAGCAAGTCAAGATATGCACCAGAGCCACCAATAAAGTCCCAAAACTCATTGGCGACCTTTAATTCATTGTCAAGGTCTAACATCCCTCGCATTGTCCAGCGATTGTAGGGCTGTGGTTCATAAGGATTGTAAGGAATTGCAATGAGCGATTGAACATTTTCTGTCGGGTTTGTTGCAAGTATTGCAGCAATCCATTCTAAAAGTGTCCGCTTAAATTCTTTGAAGCCACCTGCATTAGGTTTTGCTGTCTTAATATCAAAGAGATAAACT
>JBDRGX010000049.1:0-5110 GCA_043817485.1 bacterium | reverse complement strand
ATATGATTAATTATTTTTACAAAGATAAAGAAATTACTAAAATAGATGCTGATAAAGTATATAAATTACAAAAATCTTTACAAACTTATAAAAAAATAGAATTAATTAGAAATCCATTAAAAATTATTATTATAGTATTTTTTGTAATACTTACATTTTTATTAATTAATTTGGCTATATGGGTAAGTTTTTTATTTGCAAAAAAAATTATATCTCCAATACAAGAATTAATTAAAGGAACTGAAGAAATTGCTTGTGAAAATTTTAATTATCAAATCCCTTTAAAAGGAAAAAATGAATTTGAAATATTAATAAAATCTTTTAATAAAATGATAGAAGATTTAAGAAAACATAAACAAGAACTTATTTCTACACAAAAAATTGCTACATGGAAAGAAATGGCTCAAGAATTAGCTCATGAAATAAAAAATCCTTTAACTCCAATTAAATTATGTGCAGAAAGATTAGAAAAAACTTACAAAGAAAATTCAAAACAATATGAAAAAATATTAAAAGAATCTACAAATACTATTATTCAAGAAACAGAAAATTTAGAATCTTTAATAAATGAATTTTCAGAATTTGCTCGTATTCCTAATCCAATTTTTGAAAAAATTAATGTTAATGAAATAATAAATACAATTTTAGAATTATATTCTCATTTGTCTCCAAAATTTAAAATTAAGGAAAATTTAGATAAAAATTTACCTTTAATTTTAGGAGATTTTGAGCAATTAAAACGAGTATTTATTAATCTTGTAAAAAATGCAATTGAATCTTTATCTTCTGGAGGAGAAATTAAAATTAAAACTTTTCAAAATAATTTTTCTATTCAAATAGAAATACAAGATGAAGGTTGTGGAATTTCAGAAAAAATTAAAGATAAAATATTTTATCCTCATTTTTCAAATAAAAAAAAAGGTATGGGATTAGGTTTGGCTATAGTTCATAGAATTATGACAGAACACAATGGTTCTATTTTAATTGAAAGTAAAGAAAATCAAGGAACTACAGTAAAAATTAATTTGCCAATAATTAAATAATACTCTAATGGAGGCATTTTATGAAAGCTAATATATTAGTAATAGATGATGAAATAAATATATGTTCTTCTTTAAAAGGAATTCTTTCTGATGCAGGTTATCAAGTAGAAATAAGTAGAAATGGAATTGAAGCCCTTGAAATAATTAGAAATTCTGTTTTTGATTTAGTTTTATTAGATATTTTTATGTACGGAATAGATGGAATAGAAACTTTAAAAGAAATAAAATCTATTGATCCAAAATTGCCAATTATAATTATTTCTGGGCATGGAAATTCAGAAATTATTAGGCAAGTTATAAAATTTGGAGCCTATGCTTTTATCAATAAACCACTTTCTTTAGATATAGTGCTAAATTATGTTTATAATGCTTTAGTTTTAAAAAAATTAAAAGAAGAAAATGAAAAATTCAAAAACTTATTAGAAGAAAAAGAAATGGTAATTAGTAAAAAATTAAAAGAAGAAGTTTTTTCTAAATTAAAAGAAATTAAATCTAATAATAACAATGTTTTAATTATAGGAGAAAAAGGAGTAGGGAAAAGATTATCTGGATTTTTAATTTATAAACATATTTCTGCTTTATCTTTTTCTGTATTAAATTGCCAAAATTTTTCAGAAAATGCTTTGGAATTAAAATTATTTGGCTATGAAAAAGGAGCTTTTGTTGAAGCAAAAAACCGACATAGAGGAGAACTTGAATTAAATCAAAATGGAATTTTATTTTTAAATGAAATTGATTCTATCCCTTTACCTTTACAAGAAAAATTATTATATACTATTAAAAAAAAAGTTTTTCAAAGAATTGGAGGATTAGAACCAATAAATCTTGAAACAAAAATAATTTTTTCTACAACTTTTGATATAAGAAAAAATCTTCAAATAGGAAAATTAAAATTTAACGAAACAAATACTACAGTTATTTATATTCCTTCTTTAAAAGAAAGAAAAGAAGAAATTTCTAATTTATCTAAATATTTTATTAAACAAATTTGTGAAAAAGAAGGAATATTTAAAAAAGAAATTTCTGATGAAGGAATAGAAATTTTAAAAAAATATCATTGGACAGGAAATGTCAAAGAATTAAAAAATATTATTGAAAGATTAGTAATTACAAGTGAAGAAAAAAATATTGGTGTAAAACAATTTTCAAATATTAATTTTAATGCGAAATAATAGATATTTAAACTCAAAATAAATTTTCAATTTTCAATTTAAAACAAATACAAATGTTTAAAACAAAAAAATAATTTCTGAAAAAACAAAGTCTACATTTACCACTATTCCATATTCTCTATTTGCTTACTACAATGCAATGCTATTTTAATAGCAAACACTTTTATTACAATAATCATATTTTTTATTTCTTCTTTTTCTTCTAAATCAAGTTTTAAATCAAAAGGATAATCTTTAATATATTTATGAATTTTATCAAAAGATTCTTTATTTAACAACATTCCTAAACAATCTTTACATGCTTCTACAATAATATTATAGTTTAAATATTTTACTTGATATAAAATAGATTGACATTGAGGACAATATTTTTCACTTTTTTTTATTTCAAAAGATTTTTTTTTAAAAGAATGTATTTTTTCTAAATTTTCTATATTTTTTTCATTCTGAATTTTATATAATTCATATTTGTTTAACCAAAAACTATTACATTTTAAACATTTACTAATAATGATATCTTGGTAGACTACACTTTCTAATTCTTCTTTACAATCTGGACAAATAATTTTTAGCTTATTTTTATTCCCTTTTCTTGAACATACTTTTACACATATTCCACAAACACTAACACCTACTTCTTTTGAAAAAAGATTAAGTTGCTCTTTGCATTTATCTAAATCAAAACTATTTTCTTTTATTGCTTTAGCTGGACAAACATTAACACAAGCAAAACAATTTTTACAATTTGTATTTAAAGGAGTATTGGCAAGTAAAGGCATATTTGTTAAAACACTTACTAATCTAATTTGTGCTCCAAAAATTGGATTAACTAAAAGATTATTTCTACCTCTCCATCCCAATCCAGCATATAAAGCAATTTGTCTATGAGAATAATCTCCTTCCATTATTTGCCAATCAGTAATATGAGAAGAGGGAACTGGTAAAGCATTATATCCTTTTTGTTGAATAATTCCAGATATTTTTAATGCTATATCATCAAGAAAAATATTTACTCGCTTATAATGATAAAGATATAATGAGGTAGGGGTATTTTTGATTAATTTAAGAATTGAAAAAGAAAGTGCGCAACCTATAGATATTCCAAAATTAAAATCATTTAAAAGTTCATTTGAATAATTATGATTTTTTTTAATATTTTCTAAATCAGCTATTCCAAAAAGAAAAATATTATTTTTTTGAAAAGTTTTTTTTAAAAGATTTGTATTTTCTTTTGATTCTATTTTTTTATTCACAATAAAATTTATTTTTCTGTTTTTTTGCGTAAAATATCAGAAAGATTTTTATTTATTTCTCGAGCCGAATAAATTCCCATACTTTTTAGTCGATGATTCATTACTGCAACTTCTACAAGAGATGCTAAATTTCTTCCAGGTTTTATTGGAATAACTACTTTAGGTATTTTTATTCCTAAAATAGTTATATCTTTTTCTTGTAACCCTATTCTATCGTATTCTCTTTCTATGTTCCATTCCTTAAATGAAATAACTAATTCAATAGATACTTTATTTTTAACAGCACTTATTCCATACAATTCTTTAATATCTACAATTCCTAATCCTCGTAATTCCATACAATGCTTTACTACATCAGAACTACAACCTAATAATACTCCATTAGGTAATTTTTTAAGAACAACAGCATCATCAGAAATTAATCGATGTTTTCTTTCTATTAAAGATATTGCACACTCACTTTTACCTACTCCAGCTTTTCCTAAAAGTAAAATTCCAATACCATATACTTCTAATACTGAACCTGGCATAGTTATTTGAAAAGCAATTTTTTCTTCTAAATAAATAGTTAAAGCATTTATTATTCTAAATGTAGATAATTTTGTTTTAAAAATAGGAATTTTTTTTGCATTTTCTATTTTTTTTATTTCAGAAGGTATTTTCATATCATGAGCAATAATTAAACAAGGAATTTTATAATCAAAAAGTTTTTTTAAAATTTCTTCTCTTTTTTTAGATTCTAAAGAATTCAAATAAGAAATTTCTGCTTTCCCTAAAATTTGAATTCTTTCATAAGGAAAATAATCAAAATATCCAGATAAAAATAATCCTACTCTATTAACTTCTGCATGTTCAACAATATTAGAAAATCCCTCTTTCCCATAAACTAATTTTAATTGAAGTGTTTTTTTCTCTTCTTCATAAAAATTTTTTACAGTTATTTTATTCATTTATTTTCCTGCACTAATAATTTTGTTTCTTTTTCAATTATTTTAATTATTTCATCTTTATTTTTAGCATTTAAAATATCATTTCGGCAAAATTTATTTTTTAATAATCGAGCAATGATTGATAATGCTTTTAAATGAAAATTAGAAACATCAAGAGGTGATAGTAAAAGAAAAAAAATATGTGATAACTCTCCATCTAATGATTTAAAATCAACTCCTTTTGAAGAAATTGCTAAAACACCAGTTATTTTTTTAATATCTTTTGATTTAGCATGAGGAATAGCTACTCCATTTCCAAGTGCTGTACTCCCTAAACTTTCTCTTTCTTGTACTTTTAAAATAGTAGATTTAACTTTTTCAATTGCTTTTATTTCTACTAAAAAATTTACCAATTTTTTAATAGCATCATCTTTATTTTTAGCTTGAAAATCCATAATAATAGCATCTTTACTTAAAAAATCAAATATTTCCATATAAAATTATCTCCTTATTTTTGTTGTTTTTGTATAAATTTATTATTAATATGTTAAATATGTCAAGAAAAAAATTAATACTGTGATTACTAAATCAAAATGTTAACGATAATTACTAAATAGAAATGTTAATTTTTTGTAAAAGAATAATCTTTTATAAATATATAAATAAAAATATATAAATAAAAGGAGGTTATTCATGAATGGAGTTACTATGAA
>JBDRGX010000048.1:0-4171 GCA_043817485.1 bacterium | reverse complement strand
ATTTAGAGAATATTATTTTATTTTTAAAAAATGGCAAAACTACTTCTTTTATAAACTTACCTAATAAAATTGTTATTAAAAAACAATATGAAGATTTGATAATTGAAAAAGAAAAACTTCAAAAAATATCTGAATATTGTTTTAAAATTGATTCTTTAGGCACAACTATTATTCCAAAATTAAAAATAAAAATTACAATTTCTATTTTACCTGTAGGTCCATTAAAAGAAATAAAATTACAATCTAAAAATAATCAAGTAATTTATTTAGATTATAATAAAATATCTTTACCTTTTTTTATTCGTAATAAACACAAAGGAGATAAATTTATTCCATTAGGAATGAATAGTTATCAAAAATTAAGTGATTTTTTTATTAATGAAAAAATACCAAAAGATATGAGAAATAAAATTTCTTTTTTTTGTGATAGTAAAAATATTTTTTGGATTATTGGATATAGAACTTCAGAAATAGGAAAAATTACAAATGAAACAAAAAAAATGTTGAAAATTGAGGTAAAATCTATTAAAGAATAAATATTATTTTTTTTTGAATACATTTTGAGGACAAGAATTAGCTTTTTTATTCCAAGCAACTTCATGGCCATCATAACATATCCCTTTTTTAGAATTTAAAGATGAAGGTTGATAAAAATAACAATTTTCGCAAATATTCGAAATTTTTGTATCTCCTTGTTCTTTTGGAACAAATGCTTTTTCTGGACAATCTAAAACATTTCTATAATGAGATATTTTAAACCCAAAACAATCTCCAATTTTTTCACTTATTTTTTTATAAAATTTACATTCAAAACAAATTATATTTTTCATTTTAATTTTTTTATTGGTAAAATAATTTCAAAAGTAGTTCCTTTTTGATAATTACTTTCTATTTCTATACTTCCTTCATGTGCTTCAATGATTCTATAGATAATAAATAAATCTAATCCTAAATTATATGTTCCTATGAAAAAATCTGGATTAAAAATTTCATTGATATATTTTTTTTTGATGCCTTTTCCTGTATAAGAAAGTTTAATATTTACAAATTCTTTTGTTTTGTATTCCGTAGAAATTGTTAAATCTTGTTTAACAGAAAGAAAATAAAAAGCATTTGAAATTAATTTTTGAAATGCAGAATTTATTTTATTTTCATCTACTAAAATTTCTTCTAAATCTGGAGTTAAATAAAAAGATAAATGTATATTTTTTTTTACAATTTCTGTATCAAATAGTTGAATATTTTTTTCAATAGATTCATTTAAATTCATCAAAGATAAATTAAGTTCTATTTTTTCATCTAAATTTAAAAATTGTTTTTCGTTTTGCAAATAAATTAAAATTTTTTCTATTTTTTCATTTGAAAGAGTTTTTATTTTTTCTTTTAAATGATAATTTATTTGTTTAAATAAATTATTTTCTTTGTTTGTTTTTGCATGAGAATAAATAGCAATTTTGTATCCAAAATGACCTTTTGAAACAATTAATGGTATTTTTTTTCTCAATTTAGAAATTTTGAAAAATTTTGATAAAATTAAAACAATAAATGCTCCTAAAATATAAAAAATAAAAAGAATACTTATATTTTTTTTTCTATGGTTTTTTATATTTTTTACAATATTTACATTAGAAATTCCAATGTGAATTTCTCCTATTTTTTCATTTTCATTTTTAATAATTTCAGCACAATCAATAAGAGATTTTTTCAAAGTAAATGTATTATTATCTAATTTTTTTTTAGGACAAATGTATTTTTTATTAAGTTCATCACTATTATTAGTAGCAACAATAGTATTAGTATTATCAATAATTTTTGCATAAATTACATCATTATTTTTCATTATTTGAGAAATAAGAAAATAAAGAGAAATATCATCTTTTTTATTTAATGGAGTTTGTGCATTGTAAGTAAAATTATTTACTAATATTTTTCCTCGAGCTATTGTTTCAGAATTGACAAAATTTATTATTTGTTGTTCTGCAATTAAATATATTGTAATGATTCCAACAAATATTAAAATGGAAAGTAAAATATTTTTTTTCATTATAATTCTCCTAATTCATATAATATTATAGAAAGAGTAGTTATACTAGCAGTTTCTGTTTTTAAAATTCGTTTACCTAAAGAAACTGATATTCCTTTTTGTTCTTGTAAAAACATTATTTCTTCTTTTTCAAAACCACCTTCTGGTCCAATAAAAATTATTATATTTTTTATTTTTTCTTTTAAATTTTTTAATATATTTTTTAAATTATTTTTTTCATTTTCATAAGGAACAATAATTAAATCATATTCTTTTAAATCTAATTCCTTTATTGAAGTAATTTTTTCTATTTTAGGAATAATTGCTCTTTGAGATTGTTTGGCAGCATTTTTAGCTATTTCTTCCCAACGATTATAACGCAAAATTTCATTTTTTATATTTACAACACATCTATGAGTTATTAAAGGGATAATTTGTGTTATACCTAATTCAGTATTTTTTTCAATAATAAAATCCATTTTTTTTGCTTTAGGAATAGATTGAGCTAAAGTAATTTTTACTTTTGGCTCTGTTATAGATATAGAGCAATTTTCTATTTTACCTTCTGCATAAGAATTTGAAATTTTTTGCAAAACTACTATATATTCTTTTCCAGTATTATCACAAATTAATATTTTATCGTTTATTTTCAATCGAAGTACATTATGAAGATGATAAAATTCTTCATCTAATATAGTAATATTATTTTCATTTATATTTTCTGGTTTTACAAAAAAACGGTGAATATTTATCATAAGTTAAAATTAGTTTTTTCTTTCACAAAATTTTTAAATTTTTGGTTAAATATTTCTTTGTCAAAAGTTAAAGAATGTTCTCTAATTTTTTGTTTATCAAATTTCATTTTTTGAAATTTTAATACTGCTTCTATAAGAGAATCTTCATTTTGCTCTTCAAAAAATATTCCAGTTTTATTTTCTATAATAGTTTCTAAACTACCACCTTTTTTATAAGCAATAACAGGTCTTCCACAAGATTGTGATTCTAATGAACTTATCCCAAAATCTTCTTGCATTGGAAAAATTAAAGCTTTTGCATAAGCATAATATTTTTTAATTTCTATATTTGATTGCCAGTTTAGAAATTTAATATTTTTGTTTGCCATTTTTTTAAGTTTTTTTTGTTCTGATCCATTTCCTATAATAATAAGAGGAAGGTTTAATTTATTAAAAGATTTAATAGCTATATCTATTTTTTTATAAGGAGTAAGAGCGCTTACAATTAAATAATAATTTTCATTTACATTTTCTGGAGTAAAAAAAGATGTATCTATAGGAGGATAAATTACTGTAGATGTTTTACGATAATATTTTTCTATTTTCATTTTTATATATTCAGAGCAAGCAATGAAATAATCTACTCTATAAGAAGAAATAACATCCCAAATACGAAGATAATTAATTATTAAAGGAATAAAAATTTTTTTAAAAGGATTTTTATTTTCAAAATGATCAAAATAAAAGTCCCAAATATATCTTGCAGGTGTATAAATGTATGAAATATGACAAGTATCAGAATGAGGAATAATTCCTTTTGCTACGCAATGACTACTACTAATAATTAAATCAAATTTTTTCAAATTAAATTGTTCTATAGCAAGAGGAAATAAAGGAAGATAAAAAGGATAATGTTTTTTAATTCCTAAAAAATTTTGAAGAAAAGAAGTATTTATTTTTTTTTGTTTTATTAAAGAAGAGATATTTTTTTCATCATAAATTAAAGTAAAAATTTCTGCTTCTTTAAAAATTTCACATAAAGATTCTAATACTTTTTCTCCTCCTCTCATTTTTACTAACCAATCATGAATAATAGCTATTTTTTTCATTATAATAAATTTCCTATGATAATACCTATTATGACACCAGCCAAAAATATTGTAACCAATATTTTAGTATTAATAATATCTTTTTTTCCACCACTTTTTACTGTAATAAGAGTAACTAAATAAGCAATAATATTAAGTGTAAAAAATAATGGCCATGATAATATTTGAGCTATGAATGGACCTATTATAGGAATTAATCCAATCAAAATAATTACTTGAGCAAAAATTTTTGTAGCTAATCCAACTAATATTATAAGTAAAGTACAAACTTTTTTATTCCAATGAAATATTGTACTAGTACCAAT
>JBDRGX010000047.1:0-17973 GCA_043817485.1 bacterium | reverse complement strand
CTAATGTTTTTGGATATAATCCTATGGAGGTTTTATCCAAAAAACCTTCTCCTGTAGGAAAATGGAAATTTGGAGTTACAGCAGATCTTCATGTATCTAAATATATTCAAGGAGAGATTCTTGAGAAATATAGTCCTGACTATGTTCCAAAAACAAATATATTTCAATCTACTTTATTAGAAAGAAATATTCAATTGTTACTAAATGCTGGTGATGTAATTAATTGGTATGGTGCTGGAACAAATATAGAAGATTGGGCTAAATATGAAGAATTATGGGGAACAAGTAATTCACAAATTGCTCATTTTATTGCTCCTGGAAATCATGAAGTTTACTGTGATGTTAGTAATGAAAAAGATTTTGATAAATATATAAAGGCAACAGGATTTCCTGGACAAACTAAAGAAAAAATGGATTATTTTTTTGATTTTGGAAAGGTGCGGTTTATTTGTATAAATAGTAATGATTTTTTTTATAGAAATGGTAAATATGCCACAGGGATAAATGATGATCGAAAGATAGAATTACAAAATTACTTAGATGGTCTTTTTAATAGTGCTATTGGAAAAATAGATCACATTATTATTTTTCAACACATGGATGCTTATTCTCCTTGTTATCGATATGATAGTAATAATTCTGCAAAATTACAAATAATATATGATTATCTTGCAAATAAATATCCCAATAAAAAATATTTTACTATTACCTTGTTACATGGTCATGCACATATGTATTATAGAACATTAAGACATGGTATGTATTTCATAGAAGTACCTTCAGGTGGTGCAAATGGAACTTGGACATATAGTAGCCAATTTCTTTCCTTATATAATAACCCAGAGTACAAACATTATTTAGATCTTATAGAAAATGATGTTTGGGGAAAAGGTGAACAATGTTTTATAGAAGCAGAAGTAGATGGGAAAACAATAGAGTTTAAATTAGTTGCTTTTAATGATTGTGTGCCTTATTTTAAAGGTGATATATTAAGTTCCATTAAATTAACAGTAGAAGGCGATACTTCTTTAAATAATAATAAAGATTCTATGAATTTTATTAATAAAAATTACCCAAATCCATTTAATCCAGAATGTTATATACCAATAGAAATACCAAATAACAAATCTCAAAATCTAAATGTTAAAATAAAGATATACAATATTCTTGGTCAAGTTGTTAGAGAAGTAATTACAAACAATGCAAGTAATAGTATATATTGGGATGGAAGAGATAATTTAGGAAAAGAAGTAAGTTCTGGAATGTATTTTTATGAAACAATTATAAACAACAAAACACAAAATTGTAAAAAAATGCTGATGTTGAAATAAAAAAAATATTAAAATATAATATAATTTGGAATAATTCTAACTTTTATTATGCAATATTTGTAAACGCAAAATTAGTGCGTTTATACAAGTAATTAAAGCTATTTTAATATTCTAACATAGGAGAAAAAAATGTATTTTTATAAAGATTGGTCATTATTGAAAATAATAAAAAATGAAGCTAAAGTTTGTTATGCTTCACCTAATTTAAAAAATGTTTTATCTCTTTTATTATTTTCATTAGATTTTCAATCAAATATAACTTATAGAATTATTAGAAAAATATATGATAAATATGGTAAATATGGTTTTTCAGAAACTTTAGTAAGAATATTTATGAATAGATCTCTTCGTAGATATGGTATTTTAATTGATGATAAAGCAGAAATTGGAGAAAGATTTAATTTAATGCATGCAGAAGGAACTGTAATTGGTTCAAGAGTAAAAATAGGAAATAATGTAATGATTTTAAATGGTGTTAATCTTGGTAATGCTAAACCAGCTATTTCAAAAGAAAAAAGATTACCAATGCCTTATATTGGAAACAATGTATTAATTGGAGCTGGAGCAAAAATATTAGGAAATATTACTATTGGAGATAATGTTATAATTGGTGCTAATGCTGTAGTTTTAAATTCTTTTGGATCAAATGTTGTTATTGCTGGTGTTCCAGCCAAAGTTATAAGAGAAATAACTGATGAAGAAAAAGAAATTCTTCGACAAATACGAGGTTATGATTAGTGTATAAAGTAATTGGTATTATTCCAGCTCGATTTGGATCTGTAAGATTACCAGGTAAACCACTTATTGAAATAGCAGGTAAAAGTATTATTCAATATGTTTATGAAAAAGCACGAGCATCTTGTTTGTTGAATGATTGTTTGATTGCTACTGATGATCAAAGAATATTTGATAAAGTAAAAGAATTTGGAGGAAAAGTAGTTTTAACAAGATTAAATTGTCAATCTGGTACAGATCGTGTAGCAGAAGCATCTTTAAATATAGAATCAGATGTAATTATCAATATTCAAGGAGATGAACCATTAATTTTTTCTGAAATGATTGATGAATTAATTTCTATTTTTCTTGAGGATTCTTTTGTAGAAATGGCAAGTTTGAGAACAAAAATTCTTGATTCAGAAGAAATTAATAATCCTAATGTTGTTAAAGTAGTTGTTGATAAAAATGATTATGCTTTATATTTTTCTCGTTATCCTATTCCTTATTTAAGGGATGAAAATGATGAAAAAACAATTTATAAACATATAGGAATTTATGGTTATAAAAAAGATTTTTTATTAAAAATTTCTTCTTTTACTCCTACTTTTTTAGAACAAATGGAAAAATTAGAACAATTAAGAGTTTTAGAAAATGGATATAAAATTAAAGTAAAAGAAACTAATTTTTCATCTATTGGAATAGATACAAAAGAAGATTTAGAAAAAGTAAAAAAAATAATGTTGTCAAATTCATTTTCATTAAATCAGTAATTTTTCTTGACATTTTTTATCTATGATATATAAATTAAACTTTTTAAAAAATAAAATAGTTAATAATTTTATTAAATTTTTTTTAAAATAGTTTTTATACTAAGTTGCATTCAAAATGATAACATAGGCACAAGGAGAAGGCGACAAAAGCATATAAATAATACGCTGAAGAAGCTCGACATAGTTAGCATTTAAATACAATTTGGTATTAAATAAGGAGGGATTTGTAAGTGAATGATGTTGTTTCAATAAAAGATTTGTTAGAAGCTGGGGTACATTTTGGACATCAAAGAAATCGTTGGAATCCAGCAATTAAAAGATATATTTTTGGTGAAAAAAATGGAATTCATATTATTGATCTTCAACAGACAATAAAAAATATTAATATTGTTTATGAATTTGTGAAAAAAATAGTTACAAATAAAGGTTATTTACTTTTTGTTGGAACTAAAAAACAAATTCAAGATATTATGGTAGAAGAAGCTATAAGATGTAATATGCCTTATGTTAATTTACGGTGGTTAGGAGGAACTTTAACTAATTTTTCAGTAATTAGAAAAAGTGTTGATAAATTAAGAAAAATGGAAGAAATATTAGAAAATACATCATCTTATACAAAAAAAGAAATATCTCTTTTACAACGAGAAAAAAATAAATTATTCCAAATTTTAAATGGAATAAAAACTATGAATGTACTTCCACAAGCAATATTTATTACAGATGTAAAAAAAGAACAAACAGCTATTAAAGAAGCTTTTAAAATTGGTATTCCTATAATTGCTATTATCGATACTAATTGTGATCCTAAACAAATTACGTATCCTATTCCTGCTAATGATGATGCTATAAAATCTGTAAAATTAATTACTTCTACTATTGCTAATGCTTGTATAGAAGCTAATGAAACAAACCTTAAAAAAGAACAAGTATTAGAAGAATTAGTTGATAAAAAAGATTAATGCCAAAAATTAGATTATAAAAAAATAAAATAGGAGGTATATAGATTATGGTATCAGCAGAACAAGTAAGAGAGTTAAGAGAAAAAACTGGATTAGGAATAATGGAATGTAAAAAAGCTTTAGCAGAAAGTCAAGGTATTTTAGAAAAAGCAATAGAAATATTAAGAAAAAAAGGATTATCTTCTGCAGAATTAAAAAAAGTTAGACAAGTTAAAGAAGGAATAATATTTTCTTATATTCATTTTAGCAATAGAATAGGCGTAATGTTAGAATTGTGTTGTGAATCTGATTTTGTAGCAAAAACAGAAGATTTTCAAAATTTAGGAAAAGACATTGTAATGCACATAGCAGCTACTAATCCTTTATATATTTCTCAAAGTGAAATTCCACAAGAAATAATAGAAAAAGAAATGGAAATATATAAAGTAGAAATGGAACAACAAAATAAACCAGAAAAAATAATAGAACAAATAATCAAAGGAAAATTGGAAAAATATTATCAAATGGTATGTTTATTAGAACAACCTTTTGTGAAAAATGGAGATTTGACTATTCTAAAATTGATAGGTGAAAAAATTTCTAAACTTGGGGAAAATATTATTATTCGTAGATTTATAAGATATGAATTAGGAAAATAAAAATAATTTATTTTCCTAATTGTTTTTTTCTTATAGAAAAATTTTTTCAATAGATACAAAATTTCAAATAAGATAAGAATGAGGTAAATTTTTGCAACAAAAAATAAAATACAAAAGAGTTCTTCTTAAATTAAGTGGAGAAGCACTTCAAGGTAAATTAGGTTTTGGAATTGATATAAATGTATTAAATAAATTATCTGAAGAAATAAAAGAAATTAAAAAATTAGGTGTAGAATTAGGGATTATAATTGGTGCAGGAAATATATTAAGAGGAGCAGAATTAAGTAATCATGGAATAGATAGAGTAAGTGCTGATTATATGGGAATGTTGGCAACAGTAATAAATGCTTTGGCTCTTCAAGATGTTTTGGAAAAACATGGTATAATAACAAGGGTATTAACATCTATTCATATGCAAGAATTAGCAGAACCTTATATTAGAAGAAAAGCTATTAGACATTTGGAAAAAAACAGAGTAGTTATTTTTGCTGGAGGTACTGGAAATCCATATTTTACTACAGATACAGCTGCTGCACTTCGAGCAAAAGAAATAGAAGCAGAAGTAATTCTTAAAGCAACAAAAGTAGATGGAATATATTCTGGAGATCCTTTTAAAAATAAAAATGTAAAAAAATATGCTTTTCTTACTTATTTAGAAGTAATTAAAAAAAGATTAAAAATTATGGATACTACGGCAATATCTCTTTGTATGGATAATAATTTACCTATAATTGTTTTTAACATTAATGGAAAAGAAAATATTAAAAAAGTTATATTAGGGGAAAAAATCGGAACATTAGTAGAAAATAAGAAAGAAAAAAATGAAAAACTTTAATATATCAACAAAGAATTTAATTTTAAAAATAAATATATTTGAAGTAAAATAAAAAAAATTGTTGAATTAATATTAAAAAATTTTTTAAGTAAAAGGAGGTATTATTTTGTTAGAAGAAACTTATTTATTATTAGAAAATCAAATGAAAAAAACTATTGAATCTTTACATGAAGAACTTTTAAAAGTTCGTACAGGTAGAGCCAATCCAGCATTGTTAAATAAAATTGAAGTAGAATGTTATGGAGCATTTACGCCAATAAACCAAGTAGCTAATATAGGAGTTCCAAGTGCACGAAGTTTAGTTATTCAAGCATGGGATAAGTCTATTTTAAGAGATATTGAAAAAGCTATTTTGAAATCTAATATTGGACTTACTCCTTTAAACGATGGTAAAGTAATTAGAATAAATATTCCTTCTTTAACTGAAGAAAATAGAAAAAAAATGGTTAAATTAGTTAAAGAAAAAGGTGAAGAAGGTAAAATTTCTCTTCGCTCTTTACGTCGAGATGTTATTGAAAAAATTAAAAAAATGGAAAAAGATGGTAAAATTCCTCAAGATGATGCAATAAAAGCAACAGAAAAAATTCAAGAAATTATAGATAAATATACTCATGAAGTAGAACAAATTTTATTGAAAAAAGAAAAAGAAATTATGGAATTTTAAAGAATACCATAAAGTATTTCATCTTTTATTTCTGTAACTTTTATTTTTATTAATTTTCTATTTAAAGTATTTGGTCCATCAACTAATATTTTCAAATAATTAGAAGATAGACCTTTTAATAAATTGGTTTTTTTATCACGAGTATTTTCAACGATTATTTCTAATTCTTTATTTAAAAAATTTTTTTCAAAATTTTTTCTTTTTTCTAAATCAAGAATTTTTATTTTTTTACATCGATTTTTTATATCAATAGAAGATATATTGTTTTCAAAATTATAAGCTGTAGTTTTAGGACGAGGAGAATAAGGAAAAATATGAAAATAAGAAAAAGGCAATTTTTTTAAAAAATTATAAGTTTCAAGAAAATCTTTTTCTGTTTCTTCTGGAAATCCAATTATAATATCTGTTCCTATACTTAAATCTTGTTTAGATTTGTTCAACCTTTCAATTAAATTTTCATAAGTATTTAATTTGTAATTTCTATTCATTTTTTTCAAAATTTTTTCACTACCATTTTGTAAAGGAATATGAAGATGATTACAAATTTTAGATGAATTTATTATTTCTATTAAATCATCATCAAATTCTGTTAATTCAATAGAAGAAAGTCTAATTCTTCCTAATTTTGGAATTTCAATTATTTGTTTAAGAAGTTTTGCTAAAGTGGTATTTTCATAATAATAAGATCCTAAATTAGCACCAGTGAGTACTATTTCTTGATAACCATTTGCAATAATATTTTTTATTTGCTCTAAAATTTCATTTGGATTTTCACTTCTACTTTTGCCTCTTGCTAATGGAACTACACAATAACTACATTTATTATTACAACCATCTTGAATTTTTACAAAAGCACGAGTTCTATCAGTAAAATCATCAATAGGAAAAAAAGAAGTTGTTTGTTTTGGAAAAATGTTTTTTATATAATTAAGTAAATTATTTTTTTCAAAATTTCCTATAACAAAATCTACATTTTTAATTTCTTCTGGATAAACTTGAGCATAACATCCAGTAACTATTATTTTAGAATTATTTTGTCTTTTTTGTATTTCAGAAATTGCTTGACGACATTTATAACTACTACGATTAGTTACGCAGCAAGTATTAATTATGTATATATTTGCTTCTTCTTTCCATTTTACAAGAGTAAAATTTTCTTTTTTAAATTGATATTTTAATATTTCTGTTTCTGCTTGATTTAATTTACATCCAATTGTTTTAAAAGCAATTTTCATAAATGTACTCCCATATTTTGAAAAATAAACCTTTTATATTGTAAAATAAATATTGACAAAAAGAATTTTTGTCAATATTATATCTACAAAAAAATAGCAATTATAAAAATAATAATGTTTTGAAATGAAAAGGGAATAATGTTGAAAGAAAAAAATATTATTTTAGGAATTACTGGTAGTATTGCAGCTTATAAAATAGTTAGTTTAGTTAGAATATTAAAAGAAAAAAAATATAACTTAGATATTATTATGACTAAAAATGCTTGCCAATTTATTACTCCTCTTACTTTACAAACTTTATCAAATAAACCAGTGTTAATTGATATGTTTAATTCTCTAAATAATTTTGAAATCGAACATATTGCTTTAGCAGATAAAGCAAATTTAATTTTAATTGCTCCAGCAACAGCTAATATTATTGGTAAAATTGCTTCTGGTATTGCTGATGATTTATTAAGTACCGTAATTATGGCTACTAAATCTCAAGTTTTAATTGCTCCAGCAATGAATGTAAATATGTATAATAATCTAATAGTTCAACAAAATATTAAAAAATTACAAACTTTAAATTATAAATTTATTGGACCAGAAAAAGGAAAATTAGCTTGTGGAAAAGAAGATGAAGGAAGATTAATTTGTTTAGAAAAAATAGTTGATATGGTAGATAAATTATTAAAATAAAAAAAAATAATCAGAGTTTTAAATTTATTGAAAGCAATTTTTCTAATTTTTTTTTGAGAATATTATGAAAAATAAATTACTTAATATTATTACTATTTCCAGAATTTTAATTTTACCAGTGATGTATTTTTCTTTACAACATTTTTCAATAAAAGCTAAAATTTGTTCTTTATTTTTACTTTTATATATGCATTTAAGTGATATTATTGATGGATATTTAGCCAGAAAATGGAAACAAACATCTTTTTTTGGTGCTACATTAGATGCTTTTATAGATAAAATTATTAGTTTAGGTTTAATTATTTTATTTGTTATTTTTAAAAATTTTCCTATTATTGTAGGTATTTTTTTAATTAGCAAAGAAGTTTTAATGGTTATTGGTGGTAGTATTTTATGGATTAAACAAGGACAAATAACTATTTCTACTATTTATGGAAAATTTTTTGGTTTTACTTTTTTTTTAGTATTAATTGCTTATATATTTGAAATAAATTTTATTAAAATACCACTTTTTTTATTTCTTTTAGCTTTTGGATTTTTTGCTTTTTTAAATTCTTTAAAAGCATATTTACAAAAAATAAAGAAGTAAAAAAAATTGACTATTATCAAATGACTAATTTATTATATTTAAAAATTAAGGAAATAAAATGATTATTCAAAATAAAGATGTATATAAATTAAGCCAGATTTTATATAAAGAAATAAATAAAATTCCTATTTTTGATACTCATTCTCATATACCATATCAGCAACCAATGGCTAATAATTTATTAGATATATTAGGATACCATTATTATACTGAATTATGTCATTCAGCTACTTATACTAAAAAATGGACAGATGAAACTTTATCAAAAGAACAAAAAGTAGAAGAAATAGTAAAAGTTTTGCCACATATTAGTAATACTTTTCAATATTCTTGGCTTATTTCTATGTGTAAGGATTTTTTTGGATTTCAAGACAATGATTTAACTATAAAAAATTGGAAACTTTTATATGATACTATAGAAAAAAAATCTAAAGAACAAAATTATTTAAAATGGTTACTTAAAACTTCCAATATTGAAAAAATTTTTTTAAGTAATACTTTAGATGATAATTTGGAAGAAGTAGATAAAGAAATATTTGTTCCTTGTTTAAGATTAGAAGTTTTTACCAAAGAAATAGAAAATTTAGAAATAAGAAAAAGATTAGAAAAAAAAACAAATATTTCTATTAGTAGTTTAAAAGATTATGAAGCAGCTATTAGCAGTATTTATAAATATTTTAATGAACATGGTGCTACTTATTCTATGATTGATTTACATCCTAATTTTGAAACTAATAAAATAGAAAAATCTGTAGCTTCTAATATTTATGATAAAATATTAAAAAACATACTTTTATCTGAACAAGAAAAAAAACAAATAAATGCATATATTGTTAATGTATTAGCTGAAAATAATCAGCAAAATAAAATACCTATGCATTTAATGATGGGGCCTATTCGTAAATATTATCAACATGGAGTTAAATCTGGACAAGATATATTTAATCCTTTAAATAGTATGTCTTCTTTACAATATTTGTTTAATACTTATCCAAATGTAAAATTCATAGCTTCTAATTTGTGTAATACACAGAATTTAGAATTAGCTTGTTATGGTTGGTTATTACATAATGTTTATCCTTCTGGACATTGGTGGTATTCTGGAAATCCAGTAGAAATGAGCATAGATTTGAAAAGAAGACTTTTTTCAGTACCAAAAACTAAACTAATTGGTATTTATAGTGATGCTTATAAAATAGAATTTATTTTACCAAAAATAAAAATGTATAAATGGATTCTTTCTAATGTATTATCTGAAATGGTAATTAATAGTAAAGCCAATTTAAGTATTTTTTCTTTTACTGAAGAAAAAGCTCTTGAAACAGCAAATTTACTTTTACAAGAAAATCCTAAAAAATTAGTAGGATAAATAATTGATTTTTTCTTGACATTAGTAATAAATTTAACTATTTATTATATTTTTAAAATTATAACTTTAATTATGATAATTATGACTTTTCAAGAAATTATTTTATTATTACAAAATTTTTGGATGAAACAAGGTTGTTTAATTGAACAACCTTATGATATGGAAGTAGGAGCTGGAACTTTTCATCCAGCTACTTTTTTATCTGTTTTAGGACAAGATCCTTTTAAGGTATCTTATGTACAACCTTGTCGAAGACCTAAAGATGGGAGATATGGTGAAAATCCTAATCGATTGCAAAAATATTATCAATATCAAGTAATTCTTAAACCAACTCCTGCAGATATTCAAAATTGTTATTTAGAAAGTTTAAAAGAATTAAAAATAGATTTAAAAAAACATGATATTAGATTTATAGAAGATGATTGGGAATCTCCTACATTAGGAGCTTGGGGTTTAGGTTGGCAAGTGCTTTTAGATGGGATAGAAATTACGCAGTTCACTTATTTTCAACAAGTTGGAGGAATTGATCTAAATCCAATTTCAGTAGAAATAACTTATGGATTAGAAAGAATTGCTATGTATTTACAAAATAAAACAGATTATAGAGAAATTATTTGGACAGAAAATATAACTTATGGTAGTATTAATTATCAAAGAGAAAAAGAATTTTCTAAATATAATTTTGAAATAGCTGATTTAAAAAGATTATTTGAAATGTTTCAAATATATTTCGATGAAGTGAAAAATTTACTTAAGGAAAAATTATATTTTCCTGCTTATGAATATATAATTAAATGTTCTCATACATTTAATCTTCTTGATGCAAGAGGAGCTATTAGTCAGGCAGAAAGAAGAAATTATATTTTAAAAATAAAATCATTGTCGAATCAATGTGCTCAACTTTATTTAAAACAAAAAAATTATGTACAAAATATTAATTATGAGGCTAAATAATAACTTTTGGAGGTTAATCAATGGCAAAAAAATGTGAAGTTTGTGGAAAAGGATTACAATTTGGACACAAAGTAAGTCATTCTAATCATAAAACAAATAGATCATGGCATCCTAATTTGTTAAAAATAAAAACTAATATTGGTGGAACTGTAAAAAGAATAAATATTTGTTCTCGTTGTGAAAGATCTGATAAAGTAGTAAAAGTTATTTAATTTTTTAATTAAACAATTTTTAAAAATTGTTTATGTTTAGTTTTTGATATTTTTTAATAGGAGGATTTTGTAATGAAAAAAACAATGATTTTAATAATAGCAATAATAACATTTATTAAAATAGAAATAAGTGGAGCAGCAGATGCAAAAGTAAAATATGGAATGCAAACTCAAAAAATAGGTGAAATTACAGAAATTAAAATTCCTAAAATAAAACAATCTCCTATTATAGATGGAAAATTAGATGATAAATGTTGGAAAAATTATACAGGATTAGAATTTGGTTTTTTAAGTGGAAATCAAGAAACATTTCCAACAGAAAAAACAAAAACATTTTTAGTTTATGATAATGAAAATTTATATATTTCTTTTAAATGTTTTGATAGTCAAATGGACAAATTAGAAAATAATGTGACACAACGAGATGGTAAAGTTTGGGGAGATGATTATATAGAAATTTTTTTAGATACAAAACATAATCATAAAACAGCTTACCAGATTATGATTAATCCTAATGGAACAATATTTGACAATTTTTGTAATATAGAACTTTTTGAAGAAAATATTTCTTGTGATTTAGATTTTCAAGTAGCTACTTCTATAGAAAAAGATTTTTGGATAGTAGAAGTAAAAATTCCGTTTAAAAATATTGGAATAGAAAAGCCATTTAAAAATATTTGTGGAATTAATCTAAATCGTGGTTATCAAGATAAAGGCAATGGTTTTGAAGATACTTCATTGTTTCCTACTTTTACAGAAAGTTCATTTATTCCAGATAAATTTGGTGATTTGATATTAGAAATTAAATAAATTTTAATTTCTAATTATTCAATTTTTTTAATTTGAGCACCTAATTTTTTTAATTTTTTTTCAATATTTTCATAACCGCGTCTTATATGATAGACACGAGAAATTACTGTTTTTTCTTGAGCAGCAAGCGCAGCTATAATTAAACTTGCACCTGCTCTAAGATCTGAAGCCATTACTTCTGTTCCTTTTAATTTTGGAACACCTTCTATTATTATTTCTGTATTTTCTATTTTTATATTAGCTCCCATTCTTGAAAGTTCAGAAATATGTCCTATACGATTAGGAAATACTGTGTCTTTAATTTTACTTTTTCCATGTCCAATAGATAATACAGCACTTATAGGAGATTGTAAATCTGTAGGAAAACCTGGATAAGGAGTAGTTTCTATAACAAGAGGATTTAATTCATTTTTGCCGTTAACTTTAATTGTTTCATCAGTACAAGAAAAATGAACTCCTCTTTTTTCTAAACTATAAATAACTTCTTTTAAGTGATTAAAATTACAATTAATTATTTCTATTTCTCCTTGTGTAATTACACATGCAAAAATAAAAGTAGCAGCTTCTATTCTATCGGGAATAATAGTGTGTTTTACGGGTTTAAGTTCTTTAATTCCTTCTATTTCTATTGTTTTTTGTCCAGCATTATGAATAATAGCTCCCATTTTTTTAAGAAAATTTGCTAAATCAATTATTTCTGGTTCTTGAGCAGCATTTTTAATTATAGTTTTTCCATCAGCTAAACTAGCAGCCATTATTAAATTTTCCGTTGCTCCAACACTAGGATAAGATAAAGTAATTTCAGCTCCTTTTAATTTACCACTTACTGCAATATATCCTTTTTTTAATTCTATTTTAGCACCTAATTTTTCTAATCCAGAAAGATGAATATCTACGGGTCGTGTTCCAATAGCACATCCTCCAGGCAAAGAAATTTCAACTTTACCTAATTTAACTAATATTGGAGCAAGAAGCACAAAAGATGCTCTCATCATTTTTACTAATTCATAAGGAACAACATATTTTTGAAGATTAGAAGTATTTATTTTTAATTTATGATTTTTTTTTTCTACAGAACAACCTAAAGATTCTATTATATTTTTCATAATTTCAATATCCTTTAACCAAGGAATATTATCAAGAATAGAAGTGCCAGATGTAAGCAAAGTAGCTGCCATAATTGGTAAAGCCGAATTTTTAGAACCACTAATTTCAACAGAACCTTTTAATTTTTGTCCACCACAAATTTCTATTTTTTCCAAAAAAATTAACTCCTTTTTAAAAAAATATAATTGTTCTAATTTTAGAAAATTTTAATACTTCTTATTTTGTTAATGTCAAGTAAAATGTATAATTGTATTAGTAAATTATTATATATCTAAAAATTTTCTTGACAAGTAAAATAAGATATAATAGAAAACTAAAACTTAATAATTTTAAAAATTAATTTAAAAATATGAATGGGGAAAATATGGTTATTTTAGATTTTGAAAAACCAATTATAGAATTAGAAAAAAAAATAGAAGAATTAAAAAATATTGCTAATAATAAAAAAATTAATTTAGAAAAAGAAATTAAACAATTAGAAAAAGAATCTTTTGAAATTAAAAAAAAAATTTATAATAATTTAACTCCATGGCAAAAAGTTCAAGTAGCTAGACATACAAATCGACCTGGAATAAATGATTATATTAATTTAATGATGGAAAATTTTGTAGAATTTCATGGAGATAGAAATTTTAAAGATGATTTAGCAATTCTTGGAGGATTAGCTAATTTTGATGATAAACCAGTAATGGTAATTGGTCATCAAAAAGGAAAAAATTTACAAGATAATATTAAAAAAAATTTTGGAATGGCTCATCCAGAAGGATATAAAAAATCTTTACGATTAATGAAATTAGCTGATAAATTTTTAATTCCTATAATTATTTTCATTGATACTCCTGGAGCGTATCCAGGAATTGAAGCTGAAGAAAGAGGACAAGGAACTTCTATCGCTATTAATTTGAGAGAGATGATAGATATTAAAACTCCTATTTTAGTTATAGTAACAGGAGAAGGAGGAAGTGGCGGTGCATTAGCATTAGGAATTGGAGATAAAATTTTAATGTTAGAACATGCTATTTATTCTGTTATTTCTCCAGAAGGTTGTGCTGCTATTTTATGGGATAATAAATCAAAAGCTGCAGATGCATCTATTTCTCTTAAATTAACTGCTCAAGAATTATTAAAATTAGGGATTATAGATGAAATTATCTCAGAACCAGTTGGTGGATCTCATTGTGATAAGGAAAGTATAGCAAAAAATTTAAAAAAATCTTTAATAAAACATTTGAATATTTTGACAAAATTATCTTGTGATAAATTAATTGAAACTCGTTATAATAAGTTTAGAAAAATAGGTGAGTGGAAAGAAATAGGGGTGGTTAGCTCAGTTGGTTAGAGCATTTGCTCGACACGCAAAAGGTCACTGGTTCGAATCCAGTACCGCCCACCATTTTCTTTAAATCTCTCAATTTTTTATTTAATTTAAGTTTAATATTAATTTTTAAAATGTGGAGGATTGAGTAATTATGAAAAAAGCAATGCTTATTGATACAAGCAAATGTACTGGTTGTCGTGGTTGTCAAATAGCTTGTAAACAGTGGAACCAATTACCTGCTGAAAAAACATATTGTTCTGGAACTTATGAAAATCCATCTCATATAACTGGTAATACTTGGACAAAAATTGCTTTTATAGAAAATGAAAATAATGGTGATTTTAAATGGTTTTTTTACAAACAACAATGTATGCAATGTGAAGAAGCAAGCTGTGTAAATGTATGTCCAGCAAAAGCTGTAAAAGAAACTCAAATTGGAAGTACTTATATTGATGAAGCAATTTTAATTGATAAAAATATTTGTGTTGGTTGTAAAAATTGTGTAGTTGCTTGTCCATTTCAATTTTGTGGATTTAGTGAAGAGAAAGGTATTGTTATGAAATGTACTTTTTGCATAGATAGAGTTTTGCAAGGACTTAAACCAGCTTGTATTAAATCTTGTATTAGTGGAGCTTTACAATTTGAAGATAGAGACAAAATTTTAGATATTGGTAAAAAAAGAATTGAAATACTTAAAACTAATGGATATTTGAACGCTTGTTTATATGGGGAAAATGAACTTGGTGGACTTGGAGTTATTTCTGTTTTATTAGATAGCCCAGAAAAATTTAGATTACCAGTAAATCCTAAATCTGCAACAGAAAATTCTTTAAAAAAATGGTTTTTTGGATTGGGAACAGTAGCAATAATGACTATATTACCTTTTTGGTTGCTTTTCAAAAAAACAAAAGAAAATTCACAAACAAAAGAAGAAGGAGGTAATTAATATGCATATGTGGGGAATACCAATTGCAATTTATTTATTTATTGGAGGTGTAGTATCTGGTGCTTTTTTTACTGGAATATTGTCTGAATTTTTTGGTGGTAAAAAATATAAAATTATTGCAAAAATTGCTTCTTATTTAGTTCTTATTTCTATAATGATTGGTTTATTATTACTTATTCTTGATTTAGGTAGTCCTTTAAGATTTTGGAGATTACTTTTAACTTTAAGTGAAACCTCAGTAATGTCTCAAGGTGTTTGGATTTTAGTAGCTTTTACTACTGTTGGTGGTGTTATTTATCCCGCTTTTCATATAGCAGAAAATAGTAATTTACCAATTTTATCTATTTTAAAAAATAAAGATGGACTTAGAAAATTTGTTGGGTATATAGGTTTTATTTTTGCTGTTCTTACAGCAGTTTATACAGGTGTATTATTAGCAGCTACTTCTTGTCCTCTATGGAGTAGTACTTGTTTTTTACCTTGCTTATTTTTTGCTTCAGCAGTTTCAACAGGTATTAGTGTTATAATATTATTTGCAAAAAAAAATGAATTTTTTTTAAATAAATTAATTAAAGCTGATTGTATTGCAATTATTATAGAACTTATTATTATGGTAATATTTTTTATTAGTTTAGCAAAAATAGCACCTTTAAGTTTAAAACCAATGCTTGTAGGTCAATACAGTGCATTATTTTGGATTGGTGTTGTTATTATTGGGTTAATTTTACCTTTAATTTTGGAACTTCAACATAAAACATCTAAAATTGCTGCTTTGCTTGTTCTTGTTGGTGGATTAATTCTAAGATATGTTATTCTTTTATCTGGACAAAGTTGTTTATAAAATTTTGATATTAATAAATAAATGTTAACTAAATTTTTGTGATAAATAAAACATTAAAACTTCTGCAAATAATAATCAATATTTTGCAGAAGTTTTAATATTTTAGAGCCATAGAATTTTCAAGATTATTTTATAGGAAAGGAAAATTTTGGTAAGTAAATCTAAAATTAGTCAAAGTTTTTCTAAAGTAGCTTCACATTATGATAAATATGCTTTTTTACAAAGAAAATTAGCTCATGAATTGATTGAAAAAATAAAAAATCAAAATAATATAAAATATATTTTAGATATAGGTTCAGGCACGGGTGAAATTTGTTCTATTTTAGAAAAAATATTTCCTCAAGCAAAAATTTTTGGTTGTGATATAGCTTTTGGAATGAGTTTATATGCTCAAAAAAAATATTCTGATAGAACAAAAATTTTTTTTCAACAATCTGATGCAGAAAAATTACCTTATAAAAAAAATTGCTTTGATTTAGTTATTTCTAATACCAGTTTTCAATGGATAAAAAATATAAAAAATCTTTTTGTAGAAATAAAAAATGTACTTAAACCAAATGGTAAAATATATTTTACTACTTTTGGAAAAGAATCATTATTAGAACTTATTAGTTTTTTTGATAAAAATAATTTAGATGTTGAAAAAATAAATATTTGTACTTTAAGTATTGAAAAAATATTAAAAGAATTAAATTTTTGTAATATAAAAATTACAAGTACAAAAGAAAAAATTTTTTTCCCAGATAGTATTTCTTTTTTAAAATGGATTAAAAATATAGGATCTCCTTCTATTTTAAATAGATCTTCTGGACTTTTTGGAAAAACATTATTATTTTCTTTATTACATTATTATGATCATAATTTTAAAGAAAACAATGGTGTTTATGCTACTTTTGAAGTAATTAAAGGAGAAGCTGAAAAAAATGAAAGTTAAAGCTGTTTCTCTTTTATCTGGTGGATTAGATTCAATATTAGCAACAAAACTTATTTTAAATCAAGGAATTGATGTTATTGGAATAACTTTTAAATCTTGTTTTTTTGAAGAAAAAGCAGCTTTAAAAGCTAATGAATATCTTAAAATTCCATTAGAAATAATAGATATTACTCCAGAACTTTTAGAAATACTAAAAAAATCCTAAATATAAATATGGAAAAAATATGAATCCATGTATAGATTGTCATCTTTTAATGGTGAAAAAAGCTGGAGAATATATGGAAAAAATAGGAGCAGATTTTATTGTTACTGGAGAAGTATTGGGAGAAAGACCAAAATCTCAAAATGCTTTTGGACTTATGACAGTAGAAAAAGAATCTGGATATAAAGGAAAACTTTTAAGACCTTTATCAGCAAAACTTTTAGAAAAAACTATTGTAGAAAATAAAGAATTAGTGGATAGAGAAAAACTTCTTGCAATTTCAGGAAGAAAAAGATCTTTACAAATACAATTAGCACAAGAATTTGGAATTAAAGATTATCCTACACCAGCTGGTGGATGTAAACTTACAGAACCACAATTTTCTTTGCGATTAAAAGAACTTTTTGCTAATGAAAAAAAATTTACTATAAATAATATTAATTTACTTAAAATAGGTAGACATTTTAGAACAAAAGATGGAATAAAAATTATAGTTGGAAGAAATGAAAAAGAAAATAATCAATTGCTTGATTGTTTAGAAAAAAATAATGTATTTTTACAAGCAAAAGATTATAAAGGGCCTATAACCATTCTTCAAAAAGAAACAATAGAAAGTATTAAAATTGCTGCTGAACTTACGGCTTGGTATAGTGATGCTATTAAAGATGGAAGTATAATTACAATTTGTATTGGACAAGAGAATAAAGAAATAAAAGTATATCCTATGGAATTAAAAGAAATAGAAAAATTAATAAGTATGTAATTTTAATTTTTATTTATTTTATTAAAAGGGGCTTAATTTGGCAAATTTTTTTTGTCTTTTTTTTTCTTGGACTGTTTTGTTTAATACAGATTCTCTTT
>JBDRGX010000046.1:0-7909 GCA_043817485.1 bacterium | reverse complement strand
ATTGATAATTAATGGCAAAACTATCCCATATATAGTATTTATTGCTAATATTGGCACAACATGTTGTATACTTCTCATGCCAAATTTCTATTGCGACACAGTCTCCATGAATTGCCCTCTCTACAACAACACGGGCTCATCATTTGCCTTTACCAATTGAACGATAAATAAAAATGGAAGTATTAAAATGGGAAATGGGAAAGGAAATTATATTAAAACATATCGGTATTTAATAAGTATTTTTTTAATAAATTTTTTTATTTTGTTTTTTCCTCAAATTATTCAAAAACCTTTATTAATTGAAAAGCCTACTTCATTAATTAGAAAAAAACCAGAGAATGTTAAAGGCATTCATTTAACAAGTTGGGTAGTAGGAACACAAAAAATATTTTTTGAAATAATTGAAAATATAAAAAAATCTGAAATAAACTCTGTTGTCATAGATCTTAAAGAAGCTGATGGAATTGTAAGTTATGAAACAAAAATTCCTTTAGCTTATGAAATAAATGCTGTTGAAAAACGCATTTCTAATTTAAAAAATATAATTTTTATTTGTGAACAAAATAATCTTTATAAAATTGCGAGAATAGTGGTTTTTAAAGATCCAATTTTATCTTCTCAAAAAAAAGAATTATCTATTAAAACTGTAGATGGAAAAATTTGGAAGGATGAAACAGGTTGTTCATGGGCAAATCCTTATATGAAAACAGTTTGGCAATATAACATTGCTTTAGCAAAAGAAGCTTTAGATTTAGGTTTTGATGAAGTAAATTTTGATTATGTTAGATTTCCAGATAAAGGTATTTTAAAAAATTGTTGTTATGAAAAAAATGAACTTTATAAAATTAAAGACGATGCTATTTTAGATTTTGTTAAATTAGCATCAAAAGAATTAAGACTCTTTGGTTTTTTGTCAATAGATGTTTTTGGAGTAACTACTACTGGAAGAGATTTTGGAATTGGTCAAAATTTTAAAAAAATAGCTGAATATGTAGATTTTATTTGTCCAATGATTTATCCTTCTCATTATTATGAAAATTCTTATAATATTAAAGTGCCTGAAAAGGATCCTTATAAAATAATTTTTTTATCTTTACAAGATGCAATAAAACAATTAAAAGAAGAAAAATATAAAATAAGACCTTGGCTTCAAAATTTTTCTTTAAAATATGATTATGGAGAAAATGAAATTTTTGCTCAAATTAAAGCAAGTTATGATTGTGATATTAAAGAATGGCTTTTTTGGAATCCAAGATGTAAATATACTTGGAAAGCATTTAAAAAAACAGGGTTAAATCATTAAATATATCTAATTTATTTTTAATAAAAGGAGTTTTACAGTGAAATCAGATATTAAAGTTTTAGAGGTTAAACCATTTTTTAGTTATGAGGTATGTAGAGTTCCTCTTAAATTTGGGAATGTAGTAATGGATGAACTTACTTATTGCCATGTAAGGGCAAAAGTAGAAAATCAAGATGGAAAAATTGCTTATGGATGGGGTAGTATTTTTCTTTCTGATACTTGGGCATTTCCAACAAAAGACATTTCCCATGAAATTAAAGATAAAGCAATGAAAGATGCCGTAATTGAAATTTCTAAATTAACAGAAAATTATAAAAATTATTCTCATCCAATAGATATTTTTTTAGAAATTAAAAAACATTTTGTTCAAATAAATAAAGCAATTACTTCTAAATATTCTTTAATAGAAGAATTTCCATTTTTAGCAAGTTTAGTTTGTGCATCACCAATTGATGCTGCTTTACATGATGCTTTTGGAAATGTAAATAAAATTTCTTCTTATGATGGTTATGGTCCAGAATTTATGGAAAAAGATCTTTCTTATTATTTAGGCAATAATTATAAGGGAGAATATATTTCTAATTATTTAAAAAAAGATTATTGTGAAAAAGTTCCAGTTTTTCATTTAGTAGGTGGATTAGATAAATTAAGAGAAACAGAAATAAATGATAAAGATCCTAAAGATGGTATTCCAGTTACATTAGATCAATGGATTAAAAGAGATGGATTAATTTGTTTAAAAATAAAACTTCAAGGAAATAATTTAAAATGGGATTTGGATAGAACTTGTGAAGTAGTTTCTATTGCTCATGAAATTCAATCTCAATATGGAAAAAACGAACTTTATTTTTCTGCTGATACCAATGAACAATGTGAACATCCAGATTATATTGTAGAATATTTAATGAAGTTAAAAGATTTATCTCCAATTGCTTTTAAAGAACTTTTGTATGTAGAACAACCAACAGAAAGAGATTTAAGAGCACATAAATATGATATGAGGAAAATAGGTAATCTTAAACCAGTAATTATAGATGAAAGTTTAATTGGTATGGAAGATTTTGATTTAGCAATAGAATTAGGTTGGTCTGGAATTGCACTTAAGACTTGCAAAGGTCATTCTACAGCATTGTTGTATGCAGTAAAATCTGAAAAATTAAAAATACCTTACACTATACAAGATTTAACTAATCCTGGATTATCTTTAATTCATTCAGTTGGATTAGGAGCAAGACTTAATCCAATGAAAGGTGTTGAATCTAATTCATCACAATTTTTTCCCAAAACATCTGATCCTGAAACTAAAATACATCCAAATATTTTCATTAGAAAAGATGGATGTGTGCAAACTAATAGTATTCAAGGTTATGGATTAGGTTTTCAAGTAGATAAAATTGAAAGGAATTGTTTTCAATGTCAAGAAAAATAATTGTATTGGCTGGTGGTATTTCTTCAAGAATGAAAAAATCATCTTCAGAAATTTCATCATTAGATTCATCTTTAATTAAAGATGCTAATGAAAAAACTAAAGCAATGATTGGATTAGGTGATGGAAAAAGACCTTTTCTTGATTATTTGCTTTATGAAATTAAAAAAGCTGAATATGATGAAGTAATTATTGTTATTGGAGAAAAAGATTTTTCCATAAAAAATTATTATGGCGAAAAATTAAAAAATAATAATTTTTATGGTTTAAATATTTCTTATGCTATTCAATATATTCCTAAAGAAAGAATAAAACCATTAGGCACTGCTGATGCTGTATATCAAGCTTTAATTCAATTTCCAGAATTTAAAAAAAGTGTTTTTGCAATTGTTAACAGTGATAATTTATATTCTGCAAAAGCACTTAAAACTTTATATGAAGATTCATGTGAAAATGTAATGCTTGATTATGATAGAGATTCTCTTTTATTCCCTAAAGAAAGAATTGAAAGATTTGCTGTAACAGTAAAAAAAAATGATTATTTAGTAGATATTATTGAAAAACCTACTTCTAAACAAATAGAATTTGCTAAAGATAAAAATGAAAAAATTGGTGTTAGTATGAATGCTTGGAAAAATCATTATGATGCTTTAATGCCATATTTAGAAACAGTTCAAAAACATCCAGAAAGAGATGAAAAAGAATTACCAACTGCAGAAATAAATATGGTTTATAACACTAATTTGCGAATTTTTACCAGAGATTTTATTGAAAGAAAAATTAGTTTTTTAAGAAAATTTAATAATTTTTTAATTCAAGAAAAAAATCTTAAAACTATTAAATGTATTTTTTGGAAAGAACATGTTCCAGATTTAACTTCTAAAGAAGATATTTTGCCAGCACAAAATTATATAAAAGAAAATTTTTCTGTTCCACAATGGAAATAAATTGCATATAAATAAAAAAAGCAACATATTTAATCATATGTTGCTTTTTTTGTTTTGTGTAATACCAAATCACATTTAAACGCTAAAAACTGTGTTGACTTTGGTTATCAATTTTTTCAATGTATAATCTAAAATTATTTTTTTACTTTTTTAACTGTATTTTTCAATCCTTCTATAATATCATTTTGTTCTTGTTTAGTTAAACGAGGATGCATAGGAACATTAAATTGTTCTTTATAAAAGAATTTTTCTGCAATTGGACAATCGCCTTTTTTATATCTACCAGTTTTTTGTAGACCAGTGAACATATAATTAGGTTCATAATGAAGAATTCCTTGAACTCCTTCTTCACGATAAAGTACTCTTAAAAAAGTATCTCTATCTACGCCCAATATTTCTTCTTTAACACAAACAGTATAAAGATGATATACATGTTTACTATTCTCAACTTCTGAAGTTATTTCAATTCCTTCAACTCCTTTTAAACCATTTGTTATATATCTACCAATTTCTTGTCTTTTTGCACTTAACATATCTAATTTTTTAAGTTGTGTTCTACCTACTGCTGCTTGACATTCATTCATTCTGTAATTACAACCCCATTTTCCATTTACATCATCTACATCAAAATGAGAAGGATACCAATAATCTTCTGTTCTTTTATGTTCTGACCATTCTTGAAGATTCATACATCTTAACATACTTATTGGTTTTACAAAATCATCTCTATTAGTAGTAATCATTCCACCTTCGCCTAAAGTAGTCATATTTTTCAAAGAATGAAAACTAAAACAACCTATATCTCCGATTGATCCAGCTTTTCTTCCTTTATATTCTGCTCCTGGAGCATGTGCACAATCTTCTAAAACATAAAGATTATGTTTGCGAGCAATTTCCATAATTGGATCCATATCACACATTAATCCAGCATAATGAACTACATAAATTGCTTTTGTTTTTGGAGTTATTTTTGCTTCAATTTTATTAGGATCAATATTATAAGTTTTGGGATCAATGTCAACATAGACTGGGATTGCTCCTTCTTTTAAAATTACTAAACTTGTAGCAATAAAAGTATTTGGTGTTACAATTACTTCGTCTCCAGCGTTTATATTAAAAACTTGAGTTGCTACATGCATTGCTGTTGTGCAACTTGTAGTAGCAAAAGCATGTTTAACACCAGTATATGCTGCAAATTCTTTTTGAAAAGCTGCTGTATTTGCTCCCATAGTTAATGAATCTTGTTTCATCGCAGCAAGAACTGCTTTTTCTTCTTCTTCATCAAAAATAGATCCAAAAAAAAGATAAGGAACTTTTATTTTAGGCCACCATTGATCTCCTGTAGCATAAGCACTTGTAATTCCACCTTCACTCTTTTCTTTTGTTACTTCTGTTTCTTTTACCATTTATTTCTCCTTAAAAATTAAAATTACAATTTTATAATTTTAAACAATATTTATTTTTTAACTTTAACTACAATTATAGTAATATTATCTTCACCTCCTTTATTATTTGCTTCATCAATTAATTTTTGACAACATTTTTTAAGATTATTACTATTTTCTATAATAATATTTTTAATTTTTTCATCTTCTAACATAGTATTTAAGCCATCAGAACATAAAAGCAAAATATCTCCTTCTTGTAAATTTTCTTTAAATATATCTGCTTTTATATTTTTTTCTATGCCTAAAGCTCGTGTAATTATATTTCTATATTTATGAACTCTTGCTTCTTCTTTAGAAAGAAGATTATTTTTAACTTGATCATAGACCCAAGAATGGTCATCTGTTTTTTGTTGAATTGAAGAATTTCGTATAAGATAAGTTCGGCTATCTCCTACATTGGCAAAATAAATTACATCATTTTTAATTAAAACTGATGTAATTGTAGTTCCCATTCCTTTTGCAAATTCATTTTTTATTGATTGTTCATAAATTTCATTATTGGCAATTGCTATTGCTTCTATTAACATTTTTTCTTCATTTTTTTCTGCATTTTTTTTATATAATAATAATATTTCTTTTAAAGTATTTACTGCTATTTTACTTGCTATTTCTCCACATTTATGTCCACCCATTCCATCAGCAACAACAAAAAAATTCATAGAAGGAATAGCAAGAAAATTATCTTCATTCAATTTTCTTATTTTTCCAACATTAGTTTTTATTTCATATTCTATTTTCATTTTTTTCCATTATAAAAGTAAAAACTAAAAAATATTTTATTGTATTTTAAAAGTCAAGAAAAATTTTATAATATGTTTTTTTGTTTCAAAATTGCTTCTATGAAAGACTTAAATAAAGGATGTGCATTATCTGGTTTAGACTTAAATTCTGGATGAAATTGACAAGCCAAAAACCATGGATGATTTTTTAATTCAATTATTTCTACTAAATTTCCTTTAGGATGAATTCCAGCAATTACAAGTCCTTTTTTTTTCATTAAATTTTTATATTTATTATTAAATTCATATCTATGTCTATGTCTTTCGTAAATTTTTATATTTTCATAAGCAAGAAAAGAATGTGTGTTTTTTTCAAGAGAACACAAATAAGCACCTAATCGCATTGTTCCACCTTTATCTTTTATATTTTTTTGGTTTTCAAGAAGACTAATTACTGGATAAGGAGTATTTTTTTCAAATTCAGTTGAATTTGCTTTTAAAAATCCACAAACATTTCGAGCAAATTCTATTACTGCTATTTGCATACCTAAACATATTCCAAAAAAAGGAATTTTATTTTCTCTCGCAAATTTTACAGCTTCAATTTTCCCTTCAATTCCTCTTGATCCAAAACCACCTGGAATAAGAATTCCTTGAACATCTTGTAAATATTTTTTTGCTCCTTCTTTTTCAATTTTTTCTGAATCTACTTTTTTAAGTTTAATTTCTACATTATTAGCAATTCCCGCATGTGTTAAAGATTCATAAATTGATTTATAAGCATCTTGAAGTATAATATATTTACCAACTACAGCAATTGTTATTGTTTGTTTTAAATTTTTTTGAATATTAATAATTTTTTTCCATTCTTCAAGATATTTTTTACATGGTTTTATTTTTAAATCAAGCATATTTATAATTAAATTATCAAGGTTATCTTTTTGAAACATAATAGGAATTTCATAAATATTATCTGTATCTAATGCTTGAATAACAGCATTTTCTTTAACATTGCAAAATAAAGCAATTTTAGATTTTACTTCTGAAGAAAAAGGTTTTTCTGTTCGACATAAAAGAATATTTGGTTGAATTCCTATTTCTCTTAATTTCCCTACACTATGTTGAGTAGGTTTTGTTTTAATTTCATCAGCACTTTTAATATAGGGAATTAAAGTTAAATGAATATTAATAGCATTGTTTTGTCCTTCTTCTAACATTATTTGTCTAACTGCTTCTAAGAAAGGAAGACTTTCAATATCGCCTACTGTTCCACCTATTTCTACTATTACTACATCTAAATCTTTTTTATGAGAAATTTGTTTAATAGAATTTTTAATTTCAGTAGTAATATGAGGAATTACTTGAACTGTTTTTCCTAAATAATCTCCTTTTCTTTCTTTCATAATAACAGAATAATAAATTTTACCAGTAGTAATATTATTTTCTTTGGCTAAAGAAGTATTTGTAAATCGAGCATAATGTCCTAAATCCAAATCTGTTTCTGCACCATCATCTGTGACATAAACTTCACCATGTTGAAATGGACTCATTGTTCCAGGATCAATATTAATATAAGGATCGCATTTTATTAAAGAAATTTTTAAACCATGTTCTTCTAAAAGTTTTCCAATAGAAGCAGAAGCTATTCCTTTTCCTAAACTTGAAACAACGCCACCAGTAATAATAATGTATTTAGCCATATATTTATTCCTTTCAACATTACTGTTGTTAAATAATCCTTATTCTTGGACAGATACCTTGTGAACCAACACCTTGAACCGACGATTTAAATCGTCGGTTCAACCATACATTATCACCTTTCAAATTTGCCAGAAGTATATTTTGACGACTTTTTTTTATTGATAACAAAAATAACTTGCTCAAGTTTTACTTCTTTCCATACTTTTACACAATTAATATTAGAATAATGAATCCCAATTTTCCTTCAACCGAATTCTTTAACCGAATCCTTAAGGATTCGGTTGACTACGCGTGATTGCTGTCATTCTTTTTTCTTCAACCAAATCCTTCAACCTAATCCTTAAGGATTAGGTTGAAGGATTTGG
>JBDRGX010000045.1:0-2338 GCA_043817485.1 bacterium | reverse complement strand
ATTCTTGAAGGGATTAACCGGAGAAATCCGATGATGCCTTACGGACCTAAAAGAAAAATTTGCTTCAAGCTTGGCAAAAAAACGAGCAAATTATTTGCGATTGGAAAATGGTAAAATAGGTCTATTTGGTGAGATCTGAACTAATGAAGATGATAAGTACGCTTTGCTAATTGAAATATATCATGAATGGTTAAGTTTAGATAATAAAACTTTTCAAATGAGATCTTTCGATATTTCCTCAACACAAATATTGAAAGGCGGAACTAGCCAAAAACTTACCTTGCAAGACAATTTTGGTCAAAAATGGATATTTAAACCTTTTGATGTCTATAAAAATATACCAAATGCTATTGATCTTATCGACTACGATTTTTATACTTTTCGAACTGTCGCGATTCGTAGAATATATAAACTTTTCGGAATAGATACTGCACCAATTTATCCCATTGTTTTAACAATTAATAATAAAAAAATAAAAGGGAGTATCCAAAAATTTTTACCGAGTAAAGGAGTATTGACTAAACGTCATACATATGAAATTTCGCAAGAAGCACTGAACTATATTCTTAAAGCTCATGCTATTGATTGGCTTTTTGAAAATTATGATGCTAAATATGATCATTTTTTGATAATATCAGTGGATAAAGATAATATACCTAATAAAATAATTCGTGTCGATAACAAATCTTCTCTCGGACGTAAAAATGGAACAGAATTGACCCAATATTGGACATGTAATAAAAACTCTAAATCTTGTAATAGATATTATGTTCATATGTGGAAAAATTATATTTCAGAAAATATGAATTTAGATTTAATAAAAAATTTAGAGTTTATTGACTATATATCCAATTTCCCTGACGATATTTTTGAAAAAATTGTTTTGTTTGACAATATATCAAAAATAAAAAATTGTTCTTTAGACTATTTTGATAGAATAAAAAAGAAAAATTTTCAGCTTCCTTTATTAAAGCTAAGGAAAAAAACACTTATTGAAAATTTTAAAAAGTTTTATATAAATTTAGCAAATAAGCGGGGGATAGATCTAAAAATAAAAGATGATATTGATTATGAAAAGATTACTTCCTCTATATGTACGGGACTTTTAAAAGAAATAGATGAGTTTAAAAATGAAATAATAATTCTTAAAACAGTAGCGCAAAAACAGCCTAAAATAGATGCTATATTTTCCGTTGAAGGATTTGAATTGTTAAGAGAAATTTTACGTATACACAAAGATAAAAAAGAAAAAGATTTAATATCCGCGGCTAAGACCGCGTTAAAAACCATAGAAAGCATTAAAAAACAAAGCAAGAATGAAAATGAAATAATAGCCCTTGGTATGTATATGGACGAAATAGAAAGAATACAATTAGGGAATCATCCTTCAATAAGGTATCAAGAAATAAATAATTTTATTAAGTCTGTTGTACAGTAAAAGCGCTGCTTTTCCTAATTAATGAGTTTTAACCACTTTTAAATAAAATTTCGCAATCAACTACCCCGCAGCAAGCTACGGGGTATCGAAGGTTTCCCCTAAATAACTTTTCCGCAGTAAACTGCGGGGAATTAAACCCAAGATCCTTCGACTCGTTTTACTCGCTCAGGATCAATTTGACTACAGATTTTTCTCCGAAAAATCTAAGTCTCATTGATTAAAACAATTTCTATCGCAACATGTATATCATGCCGATAACTTGTCCAAGAATCATTATTATAATAGGTATTAGCGTATGAGGTATTTTGTCTTTATTCTTTTAGCTTTAAAAAAATCACGGGTAAATTTTCGGGCTGCCATATGATCATATTCTTTGCAGGAAAAAATATTGATATATGCTGTTTTCCAATGTTCTGAAAAATGACCGGTTATTGAACTGGTTTCTATTAGCTGAACTAGAGTGTAGCCTTTTGTAAAATCAACATTTTCACCAAAGAAGGGTAGCAATGTCTTACCATATTTTACCATTTTAATCAAATCACAAAGGTTATCAACATATTCTTGAAGTTTTTTCTTTGAAGAAATTATTTCGATATCACATTCATAAAGATTAATAACTAATTCATATCCAAAAATATTTTTATCCATTTTTTTCTATTATTTTGTTGAACTTTTTAAAAACCAATAAATAATTAATTTAGTATTATTTTTCTCCATATTTTATTATATATTAAAGTATTTTTTGTATTTTGCAAGTTTTTTTTTTTTTTTTGTTGTGATTCAGACAGTAACAAATAAATAATAAACCACAAACCCTCAATAACTGATAATTTTCTGATAATCAGTAAAGATAGTAAACTTTAAAATACCAAATGCGCAAGAAGAATTAGCTATCTAAAG
>JBDRGX010000044.1:0-9739 GCA_043817485.1 bacterium | reverse complement strand
AAGTTATTTTGAACAAATAAAACTTGCTAGTGCTACACCAATTATTGTTGAAACTTTAAAAGAAAATAAATTTAAAATTACAAAAGAAGAATTAGAAAAAGCTATTACTTCTAAAACAAAATTATTTATACTTAATTCTCCTAATAATCCTACTGGTTCTATATATTCAAAAAAAGAATTAGAACAAATTGCCCAAGTTTTAGTAGAAAAAAATATTTTTTGTATTTCTGATGAAATTTATGAAAAATTAATTTATGATGACAAAATTCATATAAGTATTGCTTCTTTAAATGATAAAATAAAAGAACTTTGTTTAATTGTAAATGGTGTTTCGAAAACTTATGCAATGACAGGTTGGAGAATAGGTTATTTGGCTGGAAAAAAAGAAATTATTTCTGCTATAGATACACTTCAAAGTCATTCTACTTCAAATCCTTGTTCTATTTCTCAAAAAGCAGCATTAGAAGCTTTTTCTTATTCTTCTCAAAAAATAGAAACAATGAAAAAAGAATTTGAAAAAAGGCGTGATTATATCTGGAATTTTTTTAATACTTTATCAAATGTTTCTTGTCTTAAACCAGAAGGTGCTTTTTATCTTTTTCTTGATATATCAAAATTATTAGGCAAAAATTATTCAGGAAAAAAAATAGAAAGTGCAGCAGATTTAGCAGAATATCTTTTGGAAAAAGCAGAAGTTGCTGTTGTTCCTGGAGAAGGATTTGGTAAAAATGACCATTTAAGACTTTCTTATGCTACTTCAATGGAAAACATTATAAATGCTTGTAATAGAATAAAAAAAGCATTTGAAATATTGGAATAAAATAATAAATTATTAAATGTTAACAAACTAAATTTTCGAATATATTATAATTATGTTAATTATAATATATTCGGGGGTGTGGATGCTTTGTTCTCATTTGAATGGTGGTATTATTGATAACCTCATGGAATTGGTAGTGCAATGACTTATAAATGTCCCCTGCCAGCAGGGGACAAAGAAAAAAACAAAAAATTTAATCCCGAAGGGATGATATTATTATAGCATATTATTAATAATTTCAGTTAAAACCCTGAAAGGGTGGTATTATTGTAGAAAGACAGAATACAGGAGTTAGAATTCAGAATAAAAAAAAATATAGAATTTTTTTTATAATCCATTTGAGGGGGAAATGCTTTATTTTGGTTTATTGCTAATAAAATTATATTGTGCATAGTTTGTTCCTGTTAATAAGGTAATCAAAAGATTTGTATCTACAAGAAAATATTGAATAAAGAGGTATTTATGCGTATAATTATTGCTGGAGGTGGTACTGGTGGGCATCTTTATCCAGGTATTTGTATTGCTGAAAAATTACAAGAATTAAATAATGAAATTATTTTTATTGGAACTAAAAATGGATTAGAAGCAAAAATTCTTCCAGAATATAATTTTAAACTTTTATTTCTTAATGTAAAAGGAATTGTTGGAAAACCATTTTTACAAAAAATTATTTCTTTTTTTGATTTATTTTTTGCTTTAATGAAAGCATTCTCAATTTGTTTTAAATTAAAACCAGATATAGTAATTGGAACAGGTGGTTATGTTTCTGTACCAGTTTTAATTGCTGCTTGGATTTTAAAATATCCAAGAATTATATTAGAGCAAAATACAATTCCTGGTATTGCTAATAAAATTTTATCGCATTTAGTTGATTATGTTTGTTTACCTAATGAACAAGCAAGTAAATATTTTAAAATTAGTTCTAATAAAAAAGAAAATACTGGAAATCCAATAAGAAAAAAAATATTAAATAATACTAAAGAATTATCTTTAAAATTTTTTGCTTTATCTAAAAACAAAAAAACTATTTTATTTTTAGGTGGTGGCCAAGGATCTCATTTTATCAACGAAATAACAAATCAAGTTATAAACATATTAGAAGAAGAAAAACATTCTTTTCAAATTATTCATATTACTGGAAAAAAAGATTATGTATCTTTTAATTTGAAACAAAATTATGAATTTATTTCTCTTATAAGAAAGCCTTTTTTAACTAATATAGAAGATGCTTATTGTGCAGCTGATTTAATTATTAGTAGATCTGGAGCAATAAGTATTTCTGAAATAATGAGCATTGGAATCCCTGCTATATTTATTCCTTTTCCTTATGCAGCAAATAATCATCAATGGCATAATGCTAAAACATTAGAAAATAATGGAGCAGCAATTGTTTTAGAACAAAAAGAAATTACAATATCAAAATTAAAAAATTTAATTCTTTCTTTAATTTATGATGAAAATAAACTTAAAAAAATGAGTGAAAAAAGTAAAGCATTATTTATTGAAAATGCAACAGATAAAATTGTTAAGATTATTTATAAAATAGCTCAAAGGAGACGATAATGATTAAAAAAAACACTAAAATACATTTTGTTGGAATTGGTGGTATTGGAATGTGTGGAATAGCAGAAATTTTATTAAATTTAGGTTATAAAATAAGTGGTTCTGATATTAAAGAAACAAGTATAACTCATAGATTAGAACAAAAAGGAATAAAAATATATTATTCACATAAAGCAGAAAATATAAAAGATGTTGATGTTGTTGTATTTTCTTCAGCTATTTTTTCTGATAATGATGAAATTATTGCTGCAAAAAATAGAAAAATTACAGTTATTCCTCGTGCAGAAATGTTAGCAGAACTTATGCGAGCAAAATATAGTATTGCTATATCTGGTTCTCATGGAAAAACTACAACTACTTCAATGATTTCTTTAATGTTTTCTACAGCAGGATTAGATCCTACAATGATTATTGGTGGAAAATTAAATTCTATTGGAGGAGTTAGTGCTAAATTAGGAAAAGGTGAATTTTTAATAGCAGAAGCTGATGAAAGTGATGGTTCATTTTTACATCTTCATCCAACTATAGCATTAGTTACTAATATAGATAAAGAACATCTTCCTTATTACAAAAATTTATATAATATAAAAACTGCTTTTGTAGAATTTATTAATCACATTCCTTTTTATGGAACTGCTATTCTTTGTCTTGATGATACAAATATTCAATCTATTTTACATTTAATAGTAAAAAAATATATTACTTATGGAATTTATACTTCAGCAGATATAATCGCAAAAGATATTAAATCTAAAAACTATGGTTCTGCATATAAAGCTTTTTATAAAAATAAATTATTAGGTGAAATAAAATTAAATGTTCCTGGAAAACATAATATTTTAAATTCTTTGGGCTCTATTATTGTAGGATTAGAATTGGGCTTAGAATTTAAAACAATCAAGCAAGGTTTAGAAGAATTTACTGGAGTTGAAAGAAGATTTCAAATTAAAAAACAGTCTAAAAATATAGTTATTGTTGATGATTATGCTCATCATCCAAAAGAAATTGAAGCTACTTTAAAAGCTACTAAAGAAAATTGGGATAAGCAAATTGTATGTATTTTTCAACCTCATAGATATACTCGAACAAATGATATGTTAGAAGAATTTACAAAAGTTTTTCATAATGCTGATGTTTTAATTATTACTGAAATTTATTCTGCTGGAGAATTTCCTATAGAAGGAATTAATGGAGAATTTTTGGCTAATATAATTAAAAAATATGGACATAAAAATGTAATTTTCATTAAAGAAAAAAAAGACATTGTTGATTTTGTAATAAATAATTTTGCAAAAGATGCACTAATTATTACAATGGGAGCTGGAGATGTTTATAAAATAGGAGATGAAATAATTAAGGAAATTACTTTTTAAAAAAATATATGAATCTCTCCCGATAAATGACAGTGGATTTTCTCTGCAAGGAAAATATATTATTATTGACACTCCCAGATAAAAAAAGGATTTTTACATGAAAAAAATATTTATTATTTTTTTATTTTTTATAACAACAATAAATGCTCAAGAATTTGGAAAAAATAAAGTTTGTTATCGTAATTTTATTTGGAAAACTTATTCTGCTAAACATTTTGAAATTCTTTATTATGATTGTGATGAAATTTTAATTGAAAAAATAGCAAAAATGGCAGAACAATCTTATGACAAGGTAACAAATAGTTTAAAATATATTCCTACAAAAATTACTCCTTTAATTATCTATAAATCTCATAATGAATTTGAAGAAACAAATGTTAGTCCAGATTTTATTGGAGAAGGAGTAGGAGGTTTTACTACCTTTTCAAAAAATAGAATAGTAATTCCTTTAGATTTTTCAAAAAAAGAATTACAAAGAATAATTACTCATGAATTTACTCATGTAGTTCATTTGAATTTTGTTTCTGAACAGCAAATAAAAAATATTCCTTTATGGTTTATGGAAGGATTAGCTGAATATCAAGCATCTCATTGGAGTACTTATGAAAAAATGCTTATTAGAGATGCTATTTTAAATGATACTTTTATTCCTATTGAAAACTTAAATGATGCTCTTTCAGGAAAAGGATCTGTTTATTTAGCTTATAAAGAAGCACATTCTCTTATAGAATATATTGTTTCTTGTTTTGGAGAGCATAAATTAATAGATATTTTTAGATATTCAAAAGAAACACTTTCTTTTGATGAAGCACTTCAAAAAAGTATTAATATAAATACCAAAGAATTAGATATTCTTTGGCGTATTTTTTTAAAAAGAAAACATATAAATTTTACTACAAAAAAAAATATTTCTTTAAATGATGTAAAAATTGTTAATAATAATAAAAACACATTTTCTTCTGAAATAAATCCGCAATTTTCTCCAGATGGAAAAAAAGTTATTTATTTTTCTACTAAAAATAATTTTACTGAATTATTTTTACAAAATTCTGATTTTTCTAAAAAAGAAATTTCTCTTTCAAAATATCTTTGTGGAAAATTTTTTGAAAATATTTGTTATACACAAACTGGAAATATTTTTTCATGGGCTTCTAATAGTGAAGAAATTATTTTTATTGCTCAACAAAAAGGCAAAAATTATATTTTTATTCAAAATATATATAATCGAAAAATTGCTAAAAAAATAAGTGTTCCTTTGGATGATATTATTTCTCCTAATTGGTATGAAGATAAAATAATTTTTGTTGGATTTAAAAATGGACAATCTGATATTTATTCAATTGATAAAAATGGGCAAAATTTAATTAAATGGACAAATGATGAATTTCAAGAAAATACACCAATTGGATTACCAAACAATAAAGGAATTATTTATTCAGCAGAACGAAATGAAGGAATACAAATTTTTCTTTTAGATGCACCTCAAAACACTCCTTTTTCTTTAACTAAACAAAATAATAATATTCAACCAATTATTTCTCAAGATGGAAATAAAATATTTTTTATTTCTGATAAAGATTGTGAAATCTTTAATCTTTATGAAATGGATATTACTGGAAATAATTTAAAACAAATTACTGATATAAATGGAGGAGTATTTTTACCTTCTGTTTTTGAAAATAGAATTTTATGTAATGTATTTTTAAAAGAAAAAATGAATTTATATGAAATATCTTTAAAAGAAATAATTCCCTCTATTATTCAAAAAGAAAAACTTATTTTTATTTCTCCTTATCAAGAAAAATATGAATATGAAAAAATTAAATTAAAAATAAAACCTCAAGAAAAAGAAATAAAAAAAGAAAATAGAAATTTTATTGGTGATGAAAATGAAATTAAAGAAAAACCTAATTTGGGAATAAGTTTAGATAAAATATTTCCTTATTTTTCTTATGATTTAGTTAGAGAAAGTGTCATAGGATTTGGACTTATTGCAAGCGATTTGTTGGGAAATAAATATATAATAGCACAAGGAGAAAATCTTAATATACAAATAAATAAAAAAGATGAACCTTTAAATAAACAATTTAAAAATACTCTTTTTATGACAAATTATTTTTCTTTTAAAAATAGATTGTCTTATCAAATAGGATATTTTAATATTCCTTTATATTATTTAAAAAATGACAATTTTGTTTTACAATCAAGATATTTATCAGGAATAAATTTTAATATAAAATACCCTTTTGATAAATTTAAAAGATTAGAAAGCGGAATTATTTTTCAATCTGATGAATGGGAAGGTGATAAAACTTATATTCTAAGAGGGTTAGAATCTTCTTTTATTATTGATAATGCTAAAATGGATTTTTTTTATTATCCTATAGATGGAATTAGAAGTAAATACACTTTAATTTTAGTTGATAAAATATTAGGAGGAAATACAAAATTTAACAGCATTCAATTAGATTATAGAAAATATCATTCATTAAATAATCGAGTTGTTTTATGTGGAAGAATAAAATCTGGATATAATCAAAATGAATATGATTTTTATGTAGGTGGTCAAGATACTATAAGAGGTTATGAATATGGAGAATTTAAAGGAATGGGATTTGGGTTATCTAATATAGAAATAAGAACTTTATTTTTTAATAATATTCTAAATACTGTTTATGGAGTTTATGGAGTTGTTTTTGTAGATGGTGGAAGTATTTTTTCTTCAACAGAAAAAAAATGGTCTGATTTAAAAATAAGCACTGGATTAGGATTACGAATGATTTTTTCTTTTATGCCAATTATTTGGAGATTTGATTGGGCATGGACACTTCCTATAAAAAAACAACCTGTATTTTATTTATATTGGAATAATATGTTTTAAAAGTTATAAAATAAAATCAAAAAAAAATGAAATATTTTTTTAAATAATTTTAATGCTTAAAAATAGAGATTTTGTGAAAATGTAATTAAAAATTACATTGTTGGAAATTAATAATTGAGGTATTTATGAAAAATAAATTTTTTATTATTTTGTTTGTATTTCAAATTTTATTTGTTTTTTCTGAATCTTATATTCCATCAGAAGAATCAGAAAAATATTATAAACAAGGAAATAAATTTTACGAAAAAATGATGTATACAAAAGCTATAGACTTTTATCTTAAATCTTTAGAAATAGATCAAAACTATTTTGAAGTTTATAATGCTTTAGGTATTTGTTATCGACAAATACAAGAATGGGATAAATCTATTGAATGTTTTCAAAAAATAATAGATTCTAAACAAGAGAATTTTAATTATGAAAAAGTTTATAAAAATATTGGTTGTGTTTATTTGTATAAAGAAGATTATGAAAATGCTATTTTATTTTTAAAAAAAGCTTTAGAAATAAATCCATCTAATTTGGAATCTTATTTGAATATGGGCCGTGTTTTTCAAAAATTAGAAAATTGGGAAGAAGCTATATTAAATTATCAAAAAGTTGTTGAATTAAAGCCCTTTAGTTTTGAAGGAAAAAAAAGCACAAGAAACAATTGCTAAAATATATTTAGATTTGAAAATGTATGAAGAAGCTGTTTTTGAATATCAAGTTGCTTTAGACCTAAATATTAAATCATTTTCTTGTTATTTAGGATTAGGAAAAGCTGCATTACGAAGTAAAAAATATGAGTTAGCTTGTAATTCATTTAAACAAGCAATAAAACTTTCAAAAAAAGATAAAGAATCATATTTAAAACTTTTAGAAAGTTATATTTGTCTTTCTAATTTTAAAAAAGCTTTAAAAACTTTAAAAAAAATAAATAAAATTATATCTTTTGATGAAATAGCTGAATATAAAGCATATATTTATGTTAAACAAGAAAAATATCAAGAAGCAATAAAAGAATATTTAACAATAGAAAAAATAAGTTGGCAAAAACATAATAATTTGGGCTTTTGTTATTTAAAAATCAATCAAAAAGAAAAAGCTATTTATGAATTAAAAAAATCATTAGAATTAAATCCAAATCAATCTGATATTGTAGAAAAAATAAAAGAATTGGAGAATTAACATTCAAGGAATTAACATTCGGAGAATTAACATTACAAAAATAAGAGCACATTTATATATTTTGGGATATGTTCAAGGAGTTTTTTTTAGATATTGTATGCAAAAAGAAGCTTTAAAATTTGAAGTAAAAGGTTGGGTTAAAAATCTTTCTAATGGACAAGTAGAAGCAGTATTAGAAGGTGAAGAACAAAATATTGCTTGTTTAATTAAATGGGCAAATAAAGGACCTTCTGAAGCAAAAGTCAAAAATGTAAAAATTATTTATGAAAAATATATTGATGAATTTACTAATTTTGAAATTAAATATTGACAAATTTTGTATAAAAAAGTAGATGGTCTTTTTTTTCTTAAAATAAGGAGGAATTTATGAAAAAAATTAACAAAAAGTATATAAAGATATATAAAAGAGTTTTAATTTTTCTGTTGGTTTTTATTGCTACCAATGTTTTTGGATATAATCCTATGGATATTTTATCCCAAAAACCTTCTCCTACGGGAAAATGGAAATTTGGAGCTACAGCAGACATTCATACAGCATCAACAGTAACAGCTGAATATCTTGAAAAAACAAATATATTTCAATCTACTTTATTAGAAAGAAATATTCAATTATTACTAAATAATGGTGATGTAATTAGTTGGTATGGTGCTGGAACAGATGTAAAAGACTGGGCTAAGTTTGAAGAATTATGGGGAACGAATCGTTCACAAATTGCTCACTTTATTAGTCCTGGAAATCATGACGTTCATCGTGATAGTAGTAATGATGAAGATTTTGATAAATATTTAAAAGCATCAGGATTTCCTGGACAAACTAAAGAAAATATGGATTATTATTTTGATTTTGGAAATGTTAGGTTTATTAGTATAAATGCCAGCCAATTTATTTATAAAAATGGTCAATATATTTGGGATGATCCTATAAATAATAATAGAATGACAGAATTACAAAATTATTTAGATGATCTTTTTAATAGTGCTATTGGGAAAATAGATCACATTGTTCTTTTTCAGCATGTAAGTGCTTATGCTCCTTGTCATCGATATAGTGATAATAGTATTCAAAAATTAAAGAAGATGTATGATTATTTTGCAAATAAATATCCCAATAAAAAATATTTTACTATTACTTGGTTACATGGGCATGATCATATATATTATAGAACATTAAGACATGGTATGTATTTTATAGAAGTACCTTCAGGTGGTGCAAATGGAACTTGGACATACAGTAGTAACTTTCTTGAATCATATAATAACCCTGAACAAAGATATAGATTAGGTCTTCAAGAAAATGATGTTTGGGGAGAAGGCGAACAGTGCTTTATAGAAGCAGAAGTAGATGGCAAAACAATAGAATTTAGATTAGTTGCTTTTAATGATCATACCTCTAACTATAGTAATCCTCATTATCCTCCAGAATATGTTCCGAGTTATCCTAAGGGTGCTATATTAAATTCTATTAAATTAACAGTAGAAGACACTTCTTTAAATTATAATAAAGATTCTTTGAATTTATCTAAAATTAAAAATTATCCAAATCCATTTAATCCCGAATGTTATATTCCAATAGAAATTTCAAACAACAAAAATCAAACCTCAAATGTTAAAGTAAAAATATACAATATCCTTGGTCAAGTAGTTAGAGAAGTAATTACAAATAATTCAAATAATTCAGTATATTAGGATGGAAGAGATAATTTAGGAAAAGAAGTTTCATCAGGAATGTATTTTTATGAAACAATTGTTGATAACAAAACACAAAATTGTAAAAAAATGTTGATGTTGAAGTAAAAATAATTTTGTAGGGGCAATTCATGAGACTGTGTCATAATTCAATTTCACGGCAATTGTTTTACAACATAAAGTGGTAGGTTTCCACAAAACCACAATATGTTGTGGTGTGGATGTCTAGATTTAGAGTTATGACAC
>JBDRGX010000043.1:0-7564 GCA_043817485.1 bacterium | reverse complement strand
CAATAAATAATTTTAAAATATATTTTTTATAAAAAATTTTGTTAAATGCTTAATGTAATTTTTGAATATTTTACATTTAAAAATTACATATTATATTATCAATCAATCTTGTATTCCCTATTTTTACTGCTAAAGCAATCAAATCCTTGTTTTGAACAAAATCTACATCTTCTAAATTTTGAGAATTAACAATAGCAATATAATCAATTTTTGCATTTTTAAATTGAGAAATAATTTTTTGCATTTCATCTTTAATTATATTAGATTTTCTTATTCCTTTTTTCATTAAATCTTTTGCTTTTTTTAAAGATTGATATAAACATAAAGCTTGTTGTTTTTCTAAATTAGAAAGATGAGTATTTCGAGAACTTAAAGCTAATCCACTATTTTCTCTTATAGTAGAAAGTATTTTTATTTTTACATCAACATTCAAATCTTTTACCATTTTTTTAATAATTATAGTTTGTTGAGCATCTTTTTGTCCAAAATAAGCAATATTAGGATGAATAATATTAAATAATTTTAAAACTATTGTTGCAACCCCTTGAAAATGACCTTGCCTTGATTTCCCACATAATTTAGAAAATAAATTTTCAATGTTAATATAAGTACAAAAATTTTGTGGATATATTTTTGTAGATTGAGGTAAAAAAACATAATCAACATTTTCTTGTTCAAGAATTTTTATATCTTTTTGAATATTTTTTGGATATTTGTTGAAATCTTTTTTATCGTTAAATTGAATAGGGTTAATAAAAATGCTTACAATAACTTTTTCTGTTTCTTTTCGAGCAGATTTAATTAAAGAAATATGTCCTTCATGTAAAAATCCCATAGTAGGCACAAATCCAATAGTATATTGCTTTTTTAAATCCTTTATAACTCTTTGCATTAAATTAATAGATTTTATTAATTTCATTTTTTCCTAATTGGTAAATTTATTTAATTATTAATTTCTCTAAATATTTTGCAAGAATATCTACTTCAATATTTAGCATTTCCCCAATTTTTTTAGATAATAAAGTTGTATTTTCTAATGTATGCGGAATTAAATATATAGAAAAAATATTGCTTTTTATTTCTCCGATAGTTAAACTAATCCCATCAATAGCAATAGAACCTTCGAAAACAATGTATTTAGATAAATTTTTATCTACCAAAATTTCTATTTTTCCAGTTTCATTAGATTTTATCAATTTTACTATTTTTCCAATTCCACTAATATGTCCAGTAACAATATGTCCATTTAACCTTCCATTTAATTTCAATGCTTTTTCTAAATTAACTTTATCTCCAATTTTTTTAGATAATAAAGTAGTTTTTTTAAAAGTTTGTTCCATTACATTAACAGTAAAATTTTTTTTATCATAATAATTAACACAAGTTAAGCAAATACCATCTATAGCAATACTATCACTTATATTTAATTCTTGTGTGATTTTTTTTGCTTCAATTTTTATGGTAATTAAATTGTTTTTTCTTTCTAATTTTTCAATAATGCCTATTTCTTCAATTATACCAGTAAACATAATTATTTATTAAAATATCCTCTCTAAATTTTTTAAAAGAAGTTTTTGTAAGTTTTATACTTTCAGTTATTTTTTTTATTTTTTGAGATGAAAAAAAAGTTTTAGATTTTCCTCCTATTAGCATTGGAGCAATAAATACCATAATTTTATCAACTAATTTATTTTCTAAAAAAGAAGTAAAAACTTTTTCTCCACCTTCTACTAAAACATTAGATATTTTCATTTCCCACAATTTTTTCAACAAATCATTCAAATCTATTTGTCCATTTTTTGTTTTTATTTTAAGAATTTTTATATCTTTTTGTTCTAATTTTTTTATTGTTTCAAAAGAAGCTAAATCAGTAAGAGCAACATAAGTTTTTTTATCAAAATTTTGAGTAATAACATTGGAGTTTAAAGGAATTTTTCCTTTTGTATCTAAAATTATTCTTATAGGATTTCCCCCTTTTTTTAATCTACAAGTAAGTTTAGAATTATCTTTTTTAATAGTTTCTATTCCTACAATAATAGCGTCTATTTGACTACGTAATTTATGTACATAATTTCGAGAAATTTCATTAGTAATATATTTTGAATCACCAGTCTCTGTACAAATTTTTCCATCTAAACTTGTAGCTACTTTCAAAATAACATAAGGAATTTTTTGAGTAATATATTTTGCATAAAATTGGTTCATTTCTTTTATTTTTTCTTCTAAAATACCAATTTTTACTTCTATATTAGCATTTTTTAAAATTTTAATTCCTTTCCCATTGACTAAAGGATTAGAATCTTTTATTCCAATAAAAACTTTTTTAATACCTGCTTTAATTATTGCTTCAGTACATGGTGGAGTTTTTCCATAATGAGAACAAGGTTCTAATGTTACATATAAATCAGCATTTTTAGCTTTTTTTCCTGCTTGGTTTAAAGCATATATTTCTGCATGAGCATCTCCTGCACATTTATGATATCCTTGCCCAACAATGGTATCATTTTTAACAATAATAGCACCGACTAAAGGATTAGGATTAGTTTTTCCTATGCCTAACTTTGCTAATTTATACGCTTTTTCCATAAAAAATATAGATTTAGAAATGTTTTTATTTATCATATTTATTATAATTATAAAAATTTGTTCCTATGAAAACAAAAGGAAATGTTTTTTGTTTTTCTTGAAAATTTGCAAATTTAACCATTCTATAATTTAATTCACCAATTAATTTATTATTTTTCCCTAATTTAGAAGTAGATTCAATTCCACAAACAATGCTTTTTATATTTCCTAACATTATTACAGTATTTTGAGATAAAATATTTTTCCCTGTACTAATGCCAAAACCAGGACCTAAATATATTCTATATTTTTTTTCCTCACCAATAAATTTATCGAATAATCCATAAAACATTATACTTAAATCTCCTTCTTTGTTAAAAGAAAATTTAGTATAGCCAGATATTGGAAAAATACTTTTTTCATCTAAAATTCTAAATTGAGTAAAAAGAGAAATTCCTATTGGAAATACTTCACATCCAAAAACAGCATTTGCTCCTAAAGCTTTTTTTATTTCTAATGAAACAAAAGGTAAAAGTTCAAGAAATGAATTTTGCAAAAGTATTTCTTTTATCCCTAATCCATGTCCTACAACAAAAGGAACAATTATATTTATACCTAATGAAAAACCATCAGTTCCTATATTTGAAGGATTTTTAAACTCAGCAAAACTTTGAAAACAAAAAGTAAAAACAAATATCATAATTAAAATATATTTTTTCATTTCTTTCCTTTTATTTTATACTTACAATAGCATAAGCAGCTATAGCTTTTTTTTTACCAATAGATCCTAATTTTTCCATAGTAGTAGATTTTATATTTATGTTTTTTGATATTGTGTTTAATGTTTTAGCAATATTTTTTTTCATTTCTTCATAATAAGGACTTAATTTTGGTTCTTCTGCTAAAATTGTAGTATCAATATTATTGATTTTTAATTTTCTTTTTTTTAGAAGTTCATTTACTTTTTTTAACAAAATTAAACTTGAAATATTTTTATATTCTGGATTTGTATTAGGAAAATGTATTCCAATATCACCTTGTCCACAAGCACCTAATATAGCATCACAAATAGCATGAAGTAAAACATCAGCATCAGAATGTCCAAACAATCCAAAAAGATAAGGAATTTCAACGCCACCTAAAATTAATTTTCTATTTTTTTTTAAACAATGAATATCATAACCTATTCCTATTTTCAAAATATGCCTCTTTCCCAAATTGTATTCAAACACTAACTGTGTTGATTTTATTACGGCTTTTTCAATTTTAGAATTTAGATTTTGGATTGAAAATATAAAATTTTTCAATACTCCTAATGTCCCCTGCTGGCATGGTTGTCCATTAGGACAGAGGGTGGAATTTTTCTATCAAAATTTCATTCTATATTCTGAATTCTGTCTTTTATTATATTCTTCCTTCATTTTTAATTCTTAATTATATATAAACAACTATTTTTTGTCATTAATATAGTAATTCAATATAAACTGGCATTTTGACCATCATCTCTCTTGTCATCTCGACCGAAGAGAGAGATCTCAAAATACCTCTTCATTTAGATCCTTCCACTTAGAATTGACAGCAATAACCAGATTATTTTTTTTCTCTCGACGCCATTTTTTGAGTTCCTTCTCCCTTGCTATTGCAGAATAGACATCAGTCGTCTCTTCAAAATAAACCAGTTTATTTACATTGTACTTTTCCGTAAAACCTAAACCCATTTTCATTTTGTGCTCATACACTCGTTGCTGAAGATTATTGGTTATGCCAATATACATAACTTTGTTGCTTTTGTTTGTCAACAGGTATACATAATAATGATGTTCTTTGGCCATGAGATCTCTCCCTTCGGTCGAGATGACAATAATAAAGCAAAATGTTATATACAATAACTTAATTTAATTGACATAAAGATTTAATTCTATCAATAAAAATATGTTATATTAAGTTGTCATCAAAGCTTATGCTCAAGCAAAAAGTCAAAATACAAAAATTAAAATGAAAATACTTGCTTTATTCTGAATTCTGTATTCTTTCTTTATATTGTATTATCTTTTCTTCATTTTGACTCCTAAATTCTATTTCTTTTTCCCTCATTTTTAATTCATAATTTCTAATTTTTAATTATATATTGTATTTATCTTTGAATTATTCTGAATTCTGGATTCTGACTCCTGAATTCTCTTTTTTGTATTATATTATTTTTCGATTACAGAAACATTTTCTAACAATACATAAGGAAACAAACAATTACCATTTACCCATTTTTTTTCTTTGCTTATGCAAAAAATATTTTTTAATAAATCATAAATATTTCCAGATATAAAAACTTCTTTTACACGACCAATTATTTCACCATTTTCAATTTTAAATCCCAAATCTAAAGGAGTAGAAAATGCCCCACTAATAGTATTTCCTTGTCCTAATCCCAATACTGTATCTACAATTAACCCATTTTTTATAGATCCAATCATTTCTTTTAAAGAATTATTTCCAGATTTAAAAATAAGATTGTGAATTTCTGGAGACGGAATAGAAGTAATAGAACTTCTTTTCCCATTTCCCGTACTTTTTTCTTTACAAAATGCTGCTGTTTTTAAATCAAAATAAAAGTTTTTAATTTTTCCTTTTTCAATTAAAATATTTTTTTTTGTAGGAACACCTTCATCATCAAAACCCATACTTGCAGGTTTTTTATCTATATGAGGATTGTCACATAAACTTAATTTTTCATCAAATATTTTTTTACCTAATTTATCAAACATTGGAGAAATTTTTTGTGCTATTGCTTTTCCATTTAATCCTTGCAATAAAGGTAAAGTTAAAATAGAAACAGCTTCTGGAGTAAAAATCACGGGAATATTTTTACAAGAAAGTTTAACTATTTTTTCAGATAATTGTAATTTACGAAAAATTTCTTTTGCAATTTTTTTATGTTCATTTTTTTCTTTATAATCGACTATATAATCATAAACTAATAAAATATCATTTTGCTCCATTTTTTCTAATTCACAAACAGCTGTAAAAAAAGTATTTTTACTTGATGCTTTTAATTTAGAAGTATTTGTAATTTCTGATAAACAAATTGCTTTGTTTATTTTTATATTAATGTTTGATTTATTATATTTTGCTTTTATTGGTTCTAATATTTCTTTACCAATTTCTGTCATTTTAGATAAAGATAAGTTTGCTGTATCAATATCATAAGTATTTAATTTGATAAAAGAATTATTAGAAGGAAAATCAAATTGTGTTATTTCTCCAAACAGAGAATTTTCTTCAGCTTGTTTAATTATTTTTTTTTCATCTTTTATTCCGATACCACTTGCAAATCCTAATTTATTATTTTTTATAACTCTAACAGCAATACTGCTATTTTCTTTTTCTATTGCAGATTTAAGTTTATTTCCTTGAAATAAAACTTCTGTTTGATAAGATGTAATTTTAAAAATTTCTTTATTTTTCATTATTTGCCTCCTATAATTACATCTTTAATTCTAATATGTGGAGAACATTCCACTGTTGGCAAAGGAGATTGATCTTGTTTTCCACATCCTCCAGCAGTTTCAAACCATTTAAAATCATTACCAATTTTTTCAATATTAGAAAGAGTCGAAAAAATATTTCCAGATAAAACTACATTTTTAACCATTTCTTCAATTTTTCCATTTCTAATCATATAAGCATAAGCTGATGAAAATGAAAATTTTTCTAACATAGTTTGTCCACCAAAATAATCACAAGCATAAACACCTAATTTTATATCCTTAATCATTTCTTCAAAAGAAGATTTTCCTTGTTCAATGGCTGTATTTGTCATTCTTACAATAGGAGAAAAAGCATAAGAAATAGCACGAGCATTTCCAGTAGGTTTTTCATTCATTTTAAAAGCAGTTTCTCTTGAATGAAGCCTTCCTGTTAAAATACCATTGTTAATAAGATAAGTTTTTTGAGATTTTACTCCTTCTTGATCAAATTGATATCCACCAATTAAATCATCTTTACTACCATCGTCAAATACATTTAAAATTGGAGATCCAAACTTTTTTCCTAAAACCATCATTTCTCGAGCTTTTTCATTTTCATAAATATGATCTGCTTCACTTAAATGACCAAATGCTTCATGAATAAAAACACCAGCCAATTTAGGATTGCAAATTACTGTGTATTTATCAGCTTTTATCTCTTGAGCAGAAAGTAAATCCACAGATTTTTTTGCAGCATTTTTAGCTAAATTATCTAAATTTAATACTGCTTCAAAACCTTTTTTTTTAGCAATACTTTCCATTCCTATTTGAACATTATCTTTTTCTTTTGCTAAAGATTTCATAGAAAGACAAATATATGGTTTTTCTTCTTTAATATAAGTCCCTTCAGAATTAGCATAATAATATTCAGTAAAAACATCTGCATAAAATACAGAAGTATCTTTTATTTTTTCATTTTCTTCTAATATAATTTTGTTATATTTTTCTACTAATTCTTTTTTTCTTTTAAGAGAAATTTTTCTAAAATCTTCTTGCATATTAGCAAAAATTTCAATTTCAATTGGAGGAATTTGAGCTAATCCAATTTTTTCAGTTTTAATTAAAGAAGCAGATTCATAAGCTTTTTGTAAAAATTTTTCAATATCATCAATAGAGTTAAAAATTGATATTCCCCAGCCTTTATTGTAAATTAAACAGCGAATAAATCCTCCTACTTCTTGATTTGAATTAGCCATTTCTAAAAGTTTTCCCCTAAATTGAATTTTTGTAGAAACTTTTTTTTCTATTCGTATTTCTGTAAAATCAGCTTTACTTTTTTTAATTATATTTTGTAATTTTTGTTTCACTATGATTCTCCATTTTATTCTTAAATTTTATATTTTTATCTAAATCTTTTGTCAAGTTTTTTGTATCAATTGTGATTACTAAATCAAAATGTTAACGATAATTACTAAATAGAAATGTTAATTTTTTGTAAAAGAATAATCTTTTATAAATATATAAATAAAAATATA
>JBDRGX010000042.1:0-7967 GCA_043817485.1 bacterium | reverse complement strand
TTAGCTTTTATATTAATCTCATTTCCTTTATTTTGTAAAGTTATTTTTTCTATTTCTTTCACAACATTATCAAAAATTTTTTCTTGTTTTAAAATATAAGATTTTCCTTTACAATAAGGGCATTTTTGTGAAAATTCTTGTAATAAACTATTCGAAGTTCTTTCTCGAGTTAAAGCAATTAAGCTTAATTCTTGAGAAGGGAAAATGTGTGTTTTAATTCTATCTTCTTGTAAAACTTTTTTAAATTCAGATATTAATGTTTTTTTATTTTCTTCTTTTTTCATATCAATAAAATCAATTACAATTAATCCTCCAACATTTCTTAATCGAATTTGTCGAGCAATTTCTTTGCAAGCTTCTATATTAACAGATAAAGCAGTTTCTTCTAAATTTTCTTTACCTAAATATTTGCCAGTATTTATATCAATAGAACATAATGCTTCTGTTGGTTCAATAATTAGATAACTACCAGATTTTAACATTACTTTTTTTTCTAATGCTTTTTTAATTTCTTTATTTATTCCATAAAAATCAAATAAAGGAATTTTTGATTTAAAAAGTTTTATTTTAGGAAGTAATAAAGATAATGATTGTTTATTTATATAATTTACTACTTGATTATACAGATTTTCTGAATTTATAAGCAATTTTTTAAAATCGTCTTTTATTATTTCTTTTGTAATACAATTTATTATATCATTTTCGCTGGATAAAAGAAGATATGGAGCATTTATTTCATCAAATTTTTTTTTAATACTTTCCCATAAATTTGATAAAAAATTTATTTCAAATAAAAAATCTTCTTTTTTAGCAAATTGAGATATTGTTCTTGCTATTATTCCTATTCCCTCGGGTTTAATTTCTGAAATTATATTTTTCAATTCTTTTCTTTTTTCTTTATCTTTTATTTGTTTTGAAATAGCAATATTATCTATTTTAGGTAATAAAACTATATATTGGCCAGATAAAGAAATATAAGAATTTAATTTAGCACATTTATTTCCAATAGGATTTTTGATTACTTGAACTAAAATTTCTTGGCCTTTTGTTAAAACATTTTGATTTGAAAAAGAATCTTGATATTTAGACAATAAGGATTTTTTTTCTGATATATCTACCCCTTCTGTGAAAATATTTAAAAAAGTATTAAAATCTTTATCAAAATTTTTATACGATAAAAATCCTATTTGTCCTCCTATATCTACAAAAGCAGATTGAATTCCTTGAAGAACTTGTGTCACTTTTCCTTTATAAATACTACCTATTAGTTTATTTTCATCATTTTTTTTAATAAAAAAATCTATTAAACTTTTATTTTCTAATATAGCTATTTGTATTTGTTTTGATTCTACATTTACTAAAATTTCTTTCATTTTATTATCTTTTCTAAAAATGGAGAAATAAAATTATTTTCTTGTATGCCAAATATTTCTATTCTTTCAATTATTTTTATTATTGAAAAAGGAATTTTTAATCCGGAAATTATTTCTTCTATTTTAGCAGTTCCATTTTCTACTTTTGTGGTTACGAAAATAAAATTATTAAATTGAGTTAATTCTAAAATAAAAGGTTTAATATTTATTTTTTTCTCATTTTTTAAAATTTCAAATGTATCTTTTTCTAAAAATTCATTTATTTTTTGGCTAAAATTTAAATTTTCTTTTAAAGAAATTTTAAATTTTAAATGATTAAAAAAGCATAAATCAATAATTTCTAAATTTATTAATTTTGCTTCTAAAATTTTAAGATCCTCTGGAAGTTCTTTATTTAAGTTATTTGTAAAAATTGAAATTTCCATAGATTCACAAAGAAAAAAATCTACATATTCTGATGAACTTATAATTCCAGTTGGCAAAGGATAGCAAAAAATAATTTTTGCTTTAGGATTATATCCTTGTGTATATTGAATAGGAATATTGGCTCTTCTTATGGCTCTTTCATAAGTTCTTATTAAATCTAAATGAGAAATAAAACATAAAAAACCTATTTTTTGAAATTTTGCTCTAATTCTATACATAATTTTGTAAAAAAATCCATTTAATATTAAGTTGCAAACAAAGAAATAACATAAAGAAAATACGAAATCCGAATATCGAAATACGAAATAATTTTTTATTTGAGAGAGCCCATGAGCGGAATTGAACCGCTGACTTCCTCATTACGAGTGAGGTGCTCTACCAACTGAGCTACATGGGCAAAGATTTATAACATTTTTATTATTTCTTGATAAATTCCAAATTTATCTAAACCATATTTTTCTAATAAAATATTTCTTTGCCCGTGTGAAATAAATTCGTCTGGAAATCCTATTATTTTTATTTTAGAGGCAATTATATGTTCTTTTGCTAAAAGTTCCATTATCCCAGTACCTACACCACCAGCAATAATTCCATCTTCAACTGTAATTATTTTTTTATGTTTTTTACAAAGATTACAAATTAGTTTTTCATCTAAAGGTTTAATAAAACGTAAATCTACTACTGTTATTTTTTTCTTTTTTTCTTGAAATAATATATCAGCTGCTTCAATACAATTTTCTATTATTACACCAATTGCAAATAAAACAATTTCTTCTCCTTCTTGTAGAATTTTTGCTTTACCTAATTCAATTAAAATTTCTTGGTTATTTTTTTCTAAAATTTTAGCACTTGGATATCTAATAGCAATAGGTTTTTGAAGTTTTAAAGCAAATTCAAGCATTTTTTTTATTTCATTTGCATTAGAAGGAGCCATAATTACAAGATTAGGTATATGTCTTAAATATGCAATATCAAAAACTCCTTGATGAGTTTCTCCATCTGGACCAGTTATTCCAGCTTTATCTATAGCAAAAATAACAGGTAAATTTTGTCTGCAAACATCGTGTAAAATTTGATCATAAGCTCTTTGAAGAAAAGTAGAATAAATAAATATTACTGGTTTTAATTTTTGCATTGCTAAACCTGCTGCAAAAGTTATTGCATGTTGTTCAGCGATTCCTACATCAAAAAATTGATTGGGTAATCTTTCAGCAAAAATGTTTAATCCAGTTCCTTCTGTCATCGCTGCTGTAATTCCAATAATTTTAGAATCTGATAAAGCTAATTCTAATAAACTTTCTCCAAAAATTTGAGAATAAGTTTTTGTTTTATTATTTTTATCAAAAGAAGTTCCACTATGATAAAAAGTAGGATTTTTTTCTGCTGAAGAATATCCTTTCCCTTTTTTAGTAATTATATGAATTAAAATAGGCCCTTTTAAATCTTTAGTTTTTTCAAAAATTTCTATTAATGTTTTAGTATCATGCCCATCAATAGGCCCAAAATATCTAATTCCTAATTCTTCAAAAAAAATTCCAGGAACAATTAAGTTTTTTATTCCTTCTTCTATTTTTTTAATTAATTTAATTATGTTTTTTCTAATTTTAAAAGGAAGTAGTTTTAATAATTTTTTAATATTATCTTTAAAAGTGTTATAAGATCTTTTAATAATTAATTTATTCAAATAAGTAGAAAGAGCACCAACATTTTTAGAAATGGACATTTTATTATCGTTTAAAATAATAATCATATTTTTTTGAAGATGTCCAGCATTATTTAATCCTTCAAAAGCTATTCCTCCAGTTAAAGATCCATCGCCTATAACTGCAATGGAATAATAATTTTCTTTTAAAATATCTTTTGCTACTGCCATTCCTAATATAGCACTAATAGAAGTGCTACTATGGCCAGTTCCAAAGCAATCATAAATATTTTTTGAAGGATCTGGAAATCCACTTAATCCATTATATTGACGAAGAGTATGAAATATGTTTTTTTGCCCAGTAATTAGTTTATGAGCATAAGTTTGATGTCCGACATCCCAAATGATTTTATCTTTTGGACAATTAAATACATAATGAAGAGCTAAAGTTAATTCTATTACACCTAAATTAGAAGATAAATGTCCACCTGTTTTAAGCACTGTTTCAATAATTGTTTTTCTAATTTCTTCGGCTAATAAAGCCAATTCATCAATATTAAGTTTTTTTAAATCATTAGGAGTATTTATATTTTCAAGTATCATTTTTTTACTCCGCGAAAAGTTTTTCTATGAATTTTACAATGTCCATATATTTAAAACTTCTAAATGTTCAAAAGTTCCATAACCTTTATTTTTTTTAAAATTATATTGAGGGTAAATTTCATGCATTTTGTCCATATATCTATCTCTTGTTACTTTAGCAATAATAGAAGCAGATGCAATAGAAAAACAAAGATTATCGCCTTTTATTATTTTTTTTTGAGGAATATTTAGATCGGGAATAAATAAACCATCTACTAAAATAAAATCTGGTTTAATTTTTAAATTATTTAAAGCTTTTTTCATAGAAAGAATAGTTGCTTGATATATGTTAATTTGATCTATTGTTTCTTCATCAACACTACCGATTCCTATATCAATACAAGATTCTTTTATTTTTTCAAAAAAATATTCTCTTTTTTTTGCACTTAATTTTTTAGAATCTTTTACTCCTTCAATAAAAGTAGTTTTTTCAACAACAACTACAGAAGATATTACAGGTCCTGCTAATGGTCCTCTTCCAACTTCATCAATTCCGCCAATTTTTTGATAATTCATTTGCCAAATGCTTTCTTCTATTTCACGCATTTTTTCCTTCCAAATTAAAATTTTCAAGAGGTATATATATTGAACCTTTAGGCATAAGAATACTTTTCATTAAAGAAATTTGCTTTACTTTAAAATCATCTATATTTGATATATTTGATGTTTTAATATTTCTTATTAAAGTAATTAGTTTATTAATTTTTACATTAGATTTTATTCTGCCAAGTGTAATATGAGGGGAAAATTTTCTTTTTTCTGTTTTAACTCCAATATTTTTTAATTCTTTTGCAATAAGATTATGAAGATAAATTATTTTTTCTTTTTCATTAGAAACACCAAGCCAAATTACTCTTGGATCTTGTAAATTAGGCAATATATTTATATTTTCGAGTTTTATTTTAAAAGATGGAAAATTTTTCATAGCGTTATTTAATGTAGGAATAATTTGTTTTAATTGACTTTCGTCTATATTCCCTAAAAATAATAATGTTAAATGATGATTCTCTTGTTTTTCCCATTTTACATCACTATTAGATGTTTTTAGAAAATTTTGAATTTTAATTAAATTGCTTTTTATTGTTTTAGATAATTCGATAGAAATAAAACTTCTAATAATCAAAATTACTCCTTAATAAAAAATTCGAAATTTTAAACAATAAGAAAAAAATTAAAATCCAAAATTTAATATTTTAAATTTCAAATTTTTTACTTAATCGTTTTTTTATGTTTCATATTTTTTTGTTTTGAACATTTGTATTTCTGTCATTGAAATTTGTTTTGAATTTCGATATTCGGATTTCGAATTTTTTTTATTACTATTTTTTAAATTGCAATTTAGCATAATACTTTTTTGTCACTTTATTATCATTTGGAAAGCAATTTAGTATAATTTGTGGAAATATATTTATTTTTAGGAAATTTATTAAAAAATTAAACTAATTAATATTTATATTTTGTTTTAGATGTCAATGTTTTTAAAGTAATTTTGCTTGATGAAAAACAAAATATTGACAAATTACTTTTTCCATTAATAACATTTCCCAATTTTGTGCTTTATATTTTTTAATAAGGTTTAATTATGCAACCAAAATATTTAGAATTATGCAAAAAAGGTATTTTGAAACAAAAAATAAAAGATGCTTATAAATTACTTGAAAAATGTATGCTTTGTCCTCGTAAATGTGGTATTAATAGATTAAAAAACGAGTATGGTTTTTGTAAATCTAAATTATTACCAAAAGTATCTAGTTATAATCTTCATCATGGAGAAGAGCCGCCTATATCTGGAACTAATGGTTCTGGTACAATTTTTTTTACTAATTGTAATCTTAAATGTGTTTTTTGTCAAAATTATCCTATTAGTCAACTTGAAACAGTAAATGAAGTATCTTTAGATAAATTAGCTGAGATGATGATATACTTACAAAAAATAGGAAGCCATAATATAAATTTTGTAACTCCAACTCATTTTGTGCCACAAATTCTTGCATCTTTAGAAATAGCAATAAAAAATGGCTTAAATATTCCTTTAGTTTATAATACAAATGGTTATGATAGTGTAAAAATATTGAAAATATTAAATGGAATTATTGATATATATTTGCCAGACATGAAGTATATAGATACTAAAATGGCAGAAAAATATTCAAGTGTTTCTAATTATTCAGAATTTAATTTAAAAGCAATTAAAGAAATATTTCGTCAAAAAGGAGATGCATTAATATTAGATGAAAATGGAATTGCTCAAAATGGAATAATTATAAGACATTTAGTTTTACCAAAAAATATTTCTGGAACAGAAGATGTTTTAAAAATAATATCTAATTTATCAAAAAATATACATATTAGTTTTATGTCACAATATTTTCCAGCCAATAAATCTTCATTATATCCAGAAATCAATCGAAAAATTACTAAACAGGAATATAAAAAAGCCCTTAATTGGTTACAGAAAGAAGGATTAGAAAAGGATGGATACAAGAATTATGAAAATATTATCAATTTCATTGGTGGCATTTTTTTGTAAATGAATTTAGGATTTAATTAGTACTTCAAAAAAAATATTAGCAAATTTTTTTTAATGCAAAAATATGCTTAATAAAATAAGATAACTAATTTCTATAATTTCTACAGATGCTCCTAAAACATCACCTGTAATCCCGCCAATTTTTCTATGAACAATAAATTTAATCAATGTAATTATTAAAATTAGAAATAAAAGTATTATTAAACTAAAATATTTAAAAAAATACCAATTAATAATTAGTATAAAAATAAAATTTAAAATAAATCCTATTTTACTTTTATATTGAGTAGCTAATTTCCCTAATCCTTGTTCTTGAGCTGGAAAAGAAATAAAAGAAAAATAAACAATACTCCATCTTGCCAAAAATGGCATCATTATAAGAATAGAAAAAAGATGCTTTTGTAAATTCAATAAAAGACAATATTTTAAAGAAAGAATAATAATTAGACTTAATGTTCCAAAAACACCAATTTGTGGCTCTTTCATAATTTTTAAAATTTCTTGTTTATTTTTTCCCGCCATAAATCCATCTGTAAAATCAGCTAATCCATCTAAATGAAACCCTCCAGTAATAAAAATTTCTAATATTAAAACTAATAAAATTACTATAAATAAAGGGAAACAAAAAGAAAATAAAAAAAATCCAATTTCTAAAATCAAACCAATAATTAATCCAATAAAAGGAAAATAATAAATTGATTCTACAAACTTTTCTGTAGAAATATTTTTTAGTTTAAAAGGAATAATTGTTAAAAAATTTAAAGCAATAAGAAATTTTTTTATCATAAATAATAATTTCCAAAACTTAATTTATAAATCAGACATTGAATTATAAATATGAAATATTAAACTTACTAAATTTTATTTTTCACTTCTCCAATTAAATAAATAGAACCAGTAATACAAATTAAAGTTTTTTCATTTTTTGCTTTTATTTTAGCTAATTTTATTGCTTTTTCAATTTGTGGGATAGGGATTATTTCTCCATTAAAATATTTTTTAACTTTTTCACTTAATTTAAAAGCATCTTGAGATCTTTCTGAATTTGCTTGTGAAGTAATTATAATTTTTGCTATAGGTGAAAGTATTTTAATAATACTACTTATATCTTTATCTTTCAAAATACCTAAAATAAAAATTATTTTATATTCTTTAAAATATGATAATAAAGCTTTTTTAAGAATTAAAGCAGCACTTTTGTTATGGGCTCCATCTAAAATAATTAAAGGTTTTTTTGAAATAATTTCTAAACGACCAGGCCATTTTGTTTTTTCTAATCCATTTTTAATGTTTTGTAAAGATATATTTATATTATAATTTTTATTTAATTGATTAATTGCAGTAATGGCTAAAA
>JBDRGX010000041.1:0-7732 GCA_043817485.1 bacterium | reverse complement strand
AAAAACTTTCTTATAAAAACAAAATAGATTTTATATCTTTTTTAGGTGCTGGATTTTATGATCACTATATTCCATCTGCAGTAGATGCTTTAGCAAATAGGTCTGAATTTTATACTTCTTATACACCTTATCAGCCCGAATGTTCACAAGGTTGGCTACAAGCAATTTATGAATTTCAAACAAGTATTTGTGAGCTTGTTGATATGGAAGTATCTAATGCATCTTTATATGATGGAGGCACTGCTTTATATGAAGCAATTAATTTAGCAATACAAGTTACTGGCAAAAACAAAATTATATTAGATTCTGGAATAAATCCAATTTATAAAAAAATGATACAAACTTACGCTTCTAATATTAATATCATTGAAATTCCAGTTGTTTCTGAACAAACTAATAAAGAAGAAATTTATAAATATTTAGATGATAAAACTGCTGCTATTGTTTTACAAAATCCTAATTTTTTTGGTATTATCGATAATTATCAAAATATTGTAGAAGAAGCACATAAATATCAAGCATTAGTTATACAATATGTTTATCCTATCTCTCTTGGAATCTTAAAAACACCAGGAGAAATAGGAGTAGATATAGTAATAGGCGAAGGACAAAGTTTAGGTATTCCTCTTTCATTTGGTGGTCCTTATTTAGGATTTATTGCTACAAAAAAAATATATGTTAGAAAATTACCAGGAAGAATTGTAGGTAAAACAATTGATATTGATGGAAAAACAGGATTTACTTTAACTTTACAAGCAAGAGAACAACATATAAGAAGAGAAAAAGCAACCTCAAATATATGTTCTAATGAAGCATTATGTTCTTTAAGAGCAACTATTTATTTTTCATTATTAGGGAAAAAAGGAATAAAAGAATTAGCAAAACTTAATTATGAAAAAAGTGAATTTGCAAAAAGTATAATTAGTGAAATTCCCAATGTAAAAATAAATAAAGAATTATTTACTTTTAATGAATTTGTTGTTTCTTTACCAATAAATGCATCTTTTGTAGTTAATAAAATGTTTGATAAGGGCTTTATTTGTGGCTTACCATTAAGTAATTTTTATAAAAATATGGAAAATTTGTTATTAATTAATGTAACAGAAAAAAATACAAAAGAAGAAATAATTAAATTAAAAGAAAATTTGGAGATAATATTATGCAATTAATTTTTGAAAAAAGTGTAAAAAATAGAACGGGATTAAAATTACCAAAATCTGATGTTTTTTCAAAAAATAACTTGCCATCTTGTTATCTTAGAGAAAAAGAACCAGAATTACCAGAAGTATCTGAATTAGATGTAGTAAGACATTTTACTAATCTTTCTCGTAAAAATTTTTCAGTAGATACTAATTTTTACCCATTAGGTTCTTGTACTATGAAATACAATCCTAAATTCACTGAAAAAATAGCAAATTTTTCTGGTTTTACAGAAATACATCCTTTACTTTCACAAATACAAAAAGGTAATTTATTTACACAAGGATCTTTAGAAGTTCTTTATGAAACAGAAAAATTATTATGTGAAATTACTGGAATGGATGCATTTACAATGCAACCATTTGCTGGAGCACATGGAGAGCTTACAGGTGTTATTCTTATTTCACATTATCATAAATTTAAAGGTAATCACAAAAAATATATTATTGTCCCAGATAGTTCTCATGGAACAAATCCAGCAAGTGCAGCAATTGGAGGATTTGAAATAATTACGGTATCAACAGATAAAAATGGTTATATGAATTTGGAAGAATTTGAAAATAAATTAAATGAAGATGTTGCGGGTGTTATGCTTACTTGTCCAGATACTTTGGGAATTTTTAATCCAAATATAAAAGAAATTTGTGATTTAGCACATAAAGTAGATGCTTTGATGTATTATGATGGAGCAAATCTTAATGCTATTTTAGGTAAATGCAGACCTGGAGATATTGGATTTGATATTGTTCATTTGAATTTGCATAAAACATTTTCTACACCACATGGTGGTGGTGGTCCAGGTTCTGGACCAGTTGGAGTAAAAAAAAATCTAATATCATTTTTACCAATTCCCAGAATAATTAAAAATGAGAATTTTTCTTTAAATTATGATGAACTAAATTCAATAGGAAATATTGCATCTTTTTATGGTAATTTTTTAGTTATTTTGAAAGCTTATGCATATATTTTATTATTAGGGAAAGAAGGATTGATAGAAGCATCAGAGATAGCAGTTCTTAATGCTAATTATTGTAAAGAATTGCTTAAAGAATATTTTGATTTTCCTTATGATAAAACTTGTATGCATGAATGTGTTTTTTCTGCATTAAAACAAAAAGAAGAAAATCATATTACAGCATTAGATATTGTTAAATATTTAATAGATAAAGGAATTCATCCACCTACAATATATTTTCCATTGATTGTAAAAGAAGCAATAATGATTGAACCAACAGAAACAGAATCAAAGCAAACATTAGATGAATTTATAAATATAATGAAAGAAATTGCTAATTTAGCAAAATCTAATCCAGAAAAATTAAAGCAAGCACCAATAAATATGTCAGTTAAAAGATTAGATGAAACAAAAGCTGCAAGAGAACTTAATTTAAGATATGACTTCCAAAAATAATTTTTTAAAAATTGAAAAATTAGAATTATACAAATTTCTTGACAAAAAAATAAAAATGATATTAAAAGATTTTTTAATAAATTTTTGCAGAGTCTGTTCTTGAGAAAATAGGAGGACAGGTTTAAAATTTTTTAATGGAGGTTCATAACATTATAAAACCAATTAGAGTAAATGAAAGAATTAGAATTCCAGAAGTGCGGGTAGTTGATGAAAACAATAATCCACTTGGAATTATGCGAACTTATGAAGCATTAAGAATGGCAAGAGAAAGACATCTTGATTTAATAGAAACTGCACCAACAGCCAATCCTCCAGTTTGTAAAATTATGGAATATGGAAAATATAAATATGATTTAGAAAAAAAAGAAAGTGAAGCAAAGAAAAAACAACAAGTAATTCTTGTAAAAGAAATTCAAATGAGACCATTAATAGATGAACATGATTATTTATTTAAAATGAATCATATCAAAAATTTTTTAGGAAAAGGTCATAGAATAAAAGTAGTTATTACATTTAGAGGAAGAGAAATTGTTCATGTAGAATATGGAAATAATTTAACAAATCGTTTAATAGAAGATTTAAAAGATATATCAGAAATAGCAAAGCCTCCTAAAATGGAAGGTAAAAGTATAATAATATTTTTTGCTCCAATATCAAAAAAGAAAAAAATTTAATAATATGAAAGGAGAATTATAATTTGGGCTAGATTTTAAAATGTATTATAATTAATTTTATTGTAATTTTTGAAAAATTATTTTTGATGTTATGCAAAAATTAATCAAGGAGAATTCGAATGGATAATATATTGGATAATACGCTTCTCATTATTTTACTTTATGTAATAATAGGATCACTTATTGGAGCAACTATTGGGAAGTCAAAAGGTCGAACTGGAGCCGGCATAGTATTTGGATTTTTGCTTGGGGCAATTGGATGGCTGATTATTGCGATCGGTCCAAATATGAAAATGAAAAAGTGTCCAGATTGTGGGGGAGAAGTGGTTTTAGGTGCAAAGAAATGCAAAAACTGTGGTACAGACATATCAATTGTAAAGAAAGGAGAACTATAACTTGGGTTATAAATTGAAAACTAAAAAAGGAGCAGCTAAAAGATTTAAAGTTACTGGTAAAGGTAAAATCAAAAGAAAAAAAGCTTTTTCAAGACATAAACTTTCTTCAAAAAGTGCTCAACAAAAAAGAAATTTAAGAAAATCTGGATTAGTTAGTGCAGCAGAAACAAAAAGAATTAAAATATTAATTCCTTATCTTTAAAAATATTAATTTAAAAAATTTTCTAAATTTTATTTAATTATTATAGGAGTAAAGATGTCCAAAGTAAACACTAGTGTTGCTTCAAGAAAACGGAAAAAAAAAGTTCTAAAATTAGCAAAAGGATTCCGTGGAAATAGAAAAACTCGATATAGAAGAGCGAAAGAATCTTTATTAAAAGCTTTATCTTATCAAACACGAGATAGAAAAACAAATAAACGAACTTTTAGAGCTCTTTGGATAAGTAGATTAAGTATTGCTTGTAGAAAAGAAGAAATACTTTATAGTAGATTTATAAAAAGATTAAAAGACTTAAATATATTGCTTGATAGAAAAGTATTATCAGATTTAGCAATAAATAATCCAAAAACATTTACAGAAATAGTAAATATGGCAAAAGCAGAAAAATAATTTTAAAATTTTAAAAATATCTATTCTAATTAAAATTATAAACATGTAAAAAATTAAATTTTTCAATTGTTTCGAATTTATTCTTTTGTATCACATAATAACAGATAAAAAAAATGCTTTTGGTAATTTTTTTATCTGTAAAACTTTTGATAACAATCTAAATTTCTGCATATATTATAACAATGTTTTTAATAAAGAAAAAAAACATGAAGTTTTTTTTTCTTTATTTTCAATTGATTCCCAACTTATAGTTAATTCAAAAATTCAAATAACAAGAGATTGCTATAAAAAATAAAATAATGAAAAAACTTAAAATATACCTTGATACTTCTGTAATAAATTTTCTCTTTGCTGATGATGCTCCAGAATTCAAGAAGATTACCAAGGAGTTTTTTGAGGACTATGTTGAAAAAGAGAAATACCTTGTTTATATTTCCGATGTTTTAATCAGAGAAATTGGAAAAACAAAGGATGAATTAAAAAAGAAAAAGCTTTTAGAAGTAATTGAAAAGTATCATTTAAGAATTTTGAGATTGGATAAGGAATCAGATGATCTTGCTAATATTTATCTCAAGGAAAAGGTTATTCCTCATAAGAAAATAGAAGATGCTCAACATGTTGCTATCTCAACCTGCTATCAGATGGATATTCTTTTGTCATGGAATTTTAAGCATTTAGCCAACATTCAAAAACAATTCAGCATTAAAATAATCAATGAGAAAAGGGGATACTTTTATCCACTAATTTTAACCAACCCAATGGAGGTGATATATAAATGAAATCATCTGAAAAAAATATGCCAGTGGCATTACTTGAAGTATGGAAATGGAAGAATGAAGTATATAGGGATATTAGAAATAAGACCTTTGAGGAAAAGCAGAAATATTATCAGGAAGGAATGAATGAAGCTGTAAAAAGACTAAATGCTCATTTAATAAAAAATGCAGATGGAAGCTATTCATTTGCTAAATAATCTGTATTATCTTCAAAAGATGGTTACATATTTAGATAAAAGTGTAAATGTAATTTAAATAATCACAAACTTAAAAATTGCAACTATTATTTTTATTTAATTGTAATGACTTCAAAATGTGATTACAAATTGACATGTTAGAACCTTTTTTTTCACTCCTATTTATGGAATCATCTCTTGAATAGATTCATAAACAATTTTTATCATTTTTTTAATATCAAAATTAGAAATACTTAAATTAGGAACTAAAACAATTACATTTCCTAAAGGTCTAATTATTAATTCTTTTTCTCGTGCTTTTTTAATTACTTTAATTCCTATTTTGTCTTCCCATAAATATTCTTCTTTTGTTTTTTTATTTTTAACTAATTCTATTCCAATCATCATTCCTTTTTGTCTAATTTCTCCTACATTGGGTAATTCATAAAATTTTTCAAGTTCTTTAGATAACAAATTTATTTTATCTTGAAGTTTAGAAATAGTTTTTTCTTTTTCATAAAGTTTTAAATTAGCTAATGCGGCTTCACAAGCCAATGGATTTCCAGTATAAGTATGTCCATGAAAAAATGTTTTTTTATCTTTATATTCACCTAAAAAAGCATTGTAAACTTTTTCTGTAGTTAAAGTAGCTGCTAAAGGTAAATAACCACCAGTAATACTTTTTGCAACTGTCATTATATCTGGTTTTACATTTTCCCATTCACAAGCAAACATTTTTCCCGTACGACCAAATCCCGTAGCTACTTCATCAGTAATCATTAAAACATTATAATCAATACACATTTTTTTTACTTTAGATAAAAATCCATCTGGTTGTATAATCATACCAGCAGCACATTGAATTATCGGCTCAATAATTAAAGCAGCAATTTTTAGATGATGCTCTTTAAAAAGATTTTCTAATTTATTAAGGCAATTAAATTTACAAGTAGTTTTGTCATAAGAACAACGATAACAATAAGGAGAAGGACTTGAAAAATTAGAAGATAAAAGTGGCTTATAAATTTGATGAAATAAATTTATGCTACCAACATTTATAGCACCAATAGTATCTCCATGATAAGAATTTTCAAAAAAAACAAATTTTGTTTTAGATGGTATTGGATCTTTTTTTTGTTGCCAATATTGAAAAGCCATTTTTAAAGCAATTTCTACAGCAGTAGAACCATTATCAGAATAAAATACTTTATTAAGATCTTTAGGAGATATTTCTACTAATTTTTTTGCTAAAAGAATAGATGAAACATTGCTTATTCCTAAAAGTGTTGTATGGCTAATTTTTTTTATTTGTTTAATAATTGCAGTATCAATTTCTTTTTTTTGATGACCATAAACATTCACCCATAAAGAAGAAACTCCATCTAAAAACCATTTTCCATTTATATCTTTAATGTAAGAACCCTTCCCTTGTTCAATAATTAAATTTTCTTCTTCAAGATAATCTTTCATTTGAGTAAAAGGATGCCAAATATATTTTTTATCCCAAGAAGATAAAGAATAAGTTTTTTCTTTATATGATAAAATTTTTTCAATATTAACATACTTAGTAAATTTTTCTACCCAATCTTTTTTATTCAAATCAAAATAAGGTACTTTTCCTAAAATAGGCAAATGAGTAAATTTACTAATTATTTCTGGATTAGTTTTTTCACAAATTCCCGGTTTTTTTTGAGAAAAGTTATTGATAATAATGCCTATTAAATTTATGCCTTCCATTTCAGCTTGTTTTACTGTTAACAATGTATGATTAATTGTTCCTAATTCAGCTCGTGCTACAATTATTACTGGCAAATTTAATTCTTTAATTAAATCTATTACTAAATAATCTTTTTTAATAGGAACTAATAAACCACCAATTCCTTCTACTAATACTAAATCATGTTTAGAACTAAGTTTTTGATATGCTTTTTTTATTTTATCAATTTTAATAATTTTTTTTTCTTTTTGAGATGCCACTAAAGGAGATAAAGGAAAAGAAAAATGATAAGGTGTAATTAAAGAATTGCAATCATTTACACAGGCTAATTTTTTTAAAAAAAGAGTATCGGATAATGTTTTTCCTGTTTGAATAGGTTTCATAACTCCGATATCAATACCTTTTTTGCGAAAAGCATTTGCTAATCCAGCAGTAATAATAGTTTTTCCAACATTAGTATCTGTTCCTGTAATAAAAATCCCTTTAACCACTTTATTTTACCCCATTTTTGCTTATAAATAAAATTAATTTTACTTGACCATTTTTTAATTTTAACATAAAATTTTACTCTTAAACAAAAAAAAGTCAAGTTTATTTGTTGTAGGGAAAATTGGTTATAGGGGCAATTCATGCAGACTGTGTCATAATTCAATTTCACGGCAATTGTTTTACAACATAAAGTGGTAGGTTTCCACAAAACCACAATATGTTGTGGTATGGATGTCTAGATTTAGAGTTATGACACAGTCTCATAGATGATCATTTTAAAAATA
>JBDRGX010000040.1:0-12094 GCA_043817485.1 bacterium | reverse complement strand
TACTCCTTTATCTCTTAATAATTTTTATTAATAATGTTATTTTTTTAATCATATTTTTCATCTCTTGTCAAGAATAAAAAATATGATGTTGGTTGATGATTTTACATGGTAATTACCATTTATTAAATTATTAAGAAAATTATCCAAAATAATTGGAGATTGTAGGGGTCGTGTAGAGAGCAATTTATGAATTGCCCCTACTTCCAGTTTCCTCAGAAAGTCCCATGTTTCTCTTTTTTTGAAGAGAAACATAATATTTTGATTTTATTTATTTTTATTCTTACTATTTTTTTTATTTGTTTAACTAAAATTTCTTTCATAAACTTTAATTCATTAATATCTGTATCCCATGTATTTTTTTTTACAAACTTTTTTAATTTTATCTTGACACAGAATAGTATTATATGAATATTTTAATTTTATATTTTGAAAAAAATAATTAGCAATAAAAATAATATTTTTTATTGAAGGGAAAATAATGTTTACTAAATTGGTAGCAGAAAATGTTTTAGAATTAATTGGTTCTACACCAATGGTAAAATTAAAAAAAATTGTTGAAAAAGATTTTGCAGAAATTTATGCTAAATTAGAATTTTTTAATCCTGGAGGAAGTGTAAAAGATAGAATTTGTCTTTCTATGATTGAAGATGCAGAGAAAAAAGGAAAATTAAAAGCTAATTCTATAATTGTTGAACCAACTTCAGGAAATACTGGGATAGGATTAGCAATGATATCTGCAGTAAAAGGATATAAATGTATTTTAACTATGCCAGAATCCATGAGTTTAGAAAGAATACTTTTATTGAAATCTTATGGAGCAGAGGTAATTTTAACTCCGGCTATTGAAGGTATGACTGGAGCAATAAAAGAAGCTGAAAAGATTGTAAAAAAAACAAAAAATGCTTTTATGCCACAACAGTTTGATAATCCTGCTAATCCAGAAATACATCGAAAAACTACAGCACAAGAAATATTATTAGCTACTGATGGTAAATTAGATGCTTTTGTATCGGGAATAGGAACAGGTGGAACAATTACTGGAGTAGGAGAAATTCTTAAGAAAAAAAATCCTCAAATAAAAATAATAGCCGTTGAACCATCTAATTCAGCAGTGCTTTCAGGTAAAAAACCCGGTTCTCATAAAATTCAAGGAATAGGTGCAGGATTTATTCCTAAAGTTCTTAATAAAAAAATAATTGATGAAATAATTACAGTAGAAGATAATCAAGCATTTTGTACTAGTAAGCGTTTAGCTAAAGAAGAGGGCTTATTAGTTGGTTTTTCTGCTGGAGCATCTGCTTTTGCTGCACTTAAAATAGCTAAAGATTTAGGAAAAGGAAAACTTGTAGTTGTTATTTTTCCTGATACAGGAGAAAGATATTTTAGTATGGAACAATTTTTTACTACATAAATTTTAAAAGTTTTTATTTTTAATTATTAATTTACAAGAATTTGACTATTGTTTTTAGATGTTTTGGTTTTTGCTATTTATTTACTTTTTGGAAATAAAAAATAAATTAGATACCATTATTTTATTTTTTCGTAAAAAAAGGAGATTTTTAAAAAATGGAAAAAATATATACATTAAATAACCTTAAAAAAATATCTCAAAAAATTAATTTATTGTCAGAAAATAATTTAATTTTTTTTGGAGATTCTATTACTGCAGATTCTTGTGGTTTTGTAAATATTATAAAGCAGTTGTTTTTTGAAATATCTCATCTTAATAAAATAAAAATTATAAATGCTGGTGTTAGTGGAGATACCACAGTTCATGCTCTTAAGCGAATAGAAAACGATGTAATTTCTAAAAATCCAAATAAAGTTTTTCTAATGTTAGGAGTAAATGATAGTTGTATTCGTTTTAGTGAACAAGTTCAATTAGTTTCTTTAAAATATTATTGTCAAAATTTAACTATTATTTGTAATCTTATAAAAAAAGAAACAAATGCAAAAATAATTTTAATGACTCCAACAATAGTGATTGGAAGTCTTGTAAAACATTTTGTGTGGGAAAAAATAATAGATGAATATGCTCAAACAGTAAAAGAAATTGCTAAAAAAGAAAAATTAGAAATGATAGATATTTTTGCAAGTTTTGAAAAATATAAAAATAAATCAAAACTTTTCATAGAAGATGGTGTTCATCCTAATATTTTAGGACACAGAGTAATTGCTTATGAAATTTTATCTTTTTTATCTAAAAATCGCTAATTTTTATTTATTTTAAAAAAATTCCAAAAGCTAATTCCAACTAAAGTCATTAAAACAATTGCTATAATTATTCCACCAATAAAACCTAATTTAGTTAAAATAGTAACGATAATACCAGCAATAATTACTCCAAATAAAATAGCAAAAAAAGCATGCCAAAATTTAATTCCAAATAAAAAAGCAACTACAGCGCCAGTCCAAGCACCTGTTGCTGGTAAAGGAATAGCCACAAAAAGCATTAGTCCAATAGTTTTATATTTTTCTATTAAATCACTTTTTTTTCTTGTATGATCAAAAAACCAATTTAAAAGTCTGTCAAAAAATTTATATTTTTTAAGAAATAAAGATATTTTTTCTAAAAATAATAAAATAGGAATAACTGGTAACATATTTCCTATAATAGAAAGAAAAAAAGCTTCCCAAATAGGAAGTTTAAATTTTAATAAAGCTAAAGGAATAGAAATTCTTAATTCTCCAAGTGGCAAAGTAGCAATCATTAAAGTTTTTATTTCATTTGGAATAGGTTGTAAAAAATGTAATATATGTTCCATTATTTCCTTCAACAATATTTATTAAAATTTGATAAATTCTTTTAATAACATAAAAATGCTTATTATCCAACAATAATAACTAAAATAGTATAATTTTGAATTTTTTACTAAATGCAATAAATATCGTAAGCTAAAATATCCAACAATAAAAGATATAAAAGTAGCTCCTAAAATAGGAAGTATTTTAAAATCACTAATTTTATCGGTAAAAATATCAGGTAGTTTTAAAAAAGTAGCTCCTAAAATTGCTGGAATAGATAAAAGAAAAGAAAATTTATAAGCAAGTTCTTTTTTTAACTTACAAAAAAGTCCAGTACTAATTGTTATTCCAGATCTTGAAATACCTGGCAAAATAGCAATTGCTTGAGAAACACCAATAATAAGAGCATTTTTCCAAGTTATATTAGCATTATTAGCATTATTTTTTAAAAATTTAGTTAAAAAAAGAATAAAACCCGTAATTATTAATAATAAAGATGTGCATAAAGTGCTATTGAAAATTTTTTCTAAAAAATCAGAAAACAATATACCTATTAATCCAGCAGGAATAGATCCAATTAAAATGAAAAACAACATAGATAAACCATATTTTTCTTTTTTAATGCAAGATAAAAAAATATTTTTTAAATCTGGAAAAAAAACAATTATTATGCTTAAAAGAGTTCCAAAATGAACAAATACTTCTAATATAATACCTTTTTCTGAAATATTTAACAAGTCTTGCACAAAAACAAGATGAGCAGAACTACTAACAGGTAAAAATTCTGTTAAACCCTGAATAAGTCCTAAAAATAATATTTTAAAATTTTCCATTTTTTTCCATTTTTTTGTTTTAAAATATCATTAATAATGAGTTTAAAAAAATTGTCAAATATTATAAAATAAATTAGAATTTTTAAAATTGAAGTTTTTTTAAAATTATTGAGAATTTCTTGACAAAAGAGAAAAAAATAAATAAAAAACTTTTAATTTTCAAAATATGGATTATAAGGAGTTTAAAAAATTGTTAAAGCCAGAAAATTTTTTTGATCTTTCTAAATGTCCTTGTTTAGAACTTTTTAAAAATATTCAATATGTTTGGGAAGTTTTACCTAAGATTGAAGGATATATCAAATCTCATCTTACCCCAGCCAATAAAGGAAAATTAATAGGCAATCCTTATATTGGAGAAAATGTTTTTATAGATGAAGAAACAATTGTTGAACATGGAGCAATGATAAAAGGTCCTGCTATTATTGGCAAAGGATGCGAGATAAGAAATGGAGCGTATATTAGAGAAAATGTTATTCTTGGAGATGGAGCGATTTTAGGTAATAGTTGTGAAATCAAAAATAGTATTTTGTTTAATGAAGCAAATGTTCCTCATTTTGCTTATGTTGGAGATAGTGTTTTAGGATTTCGTGCTCATTTAGGTGCTGGAGTTAAAATTTCTAATGTAAAATTAATTAGTGATCCAATAATTGTAGACATAGAAGGACAAAAATATAATACTGGTTTAATAAAATTTGGTGCTATTATTGGAGATGGTTGTGATATTGGTTGTAATGCTGTACTTAATCCAGGTACTATTATAGGACCTAATACTATTGTATATACTGGTATTTCTTGGCGTGGTTATTGTAAGCCCAATTCTATTGTAAAATTAAGACAAACTCAAATAATAGTAGAAAGAAAAGTGTAAATGAGAAAAATTTTTCAAAAAAATAATAAAAAAGCTCTTTTTTTTATATTATTTTTAATATTTTTTTCTTTTTTATTTATTAATTGTGCTTCTCTTGAATCTATTCCTACTGTAAATATTTGTAATTATAAAACTAAAGAAGTTTGGGAAGGTTTTTTAGATTTATTGACACTACATAAAAATTGGGCTTTAAATGCAAAATTTAAAATTTTTCAGAAAGAATCACCAGAAACTTATACATCTATTATTACTTTACCTTTAGAAAAAGATGGTTCTCTTTGTAAAGATGATAAAAAAGTAACAAAAAAAGCATTAACAATTATTAAAATTAAAAAAGCTTCTTTATTAGAAACACAAATAATTATTATGGCAGAAATAGAAGAATTGATGGATTCTCCTCAAATGAAAAATCCTGTATGGAAAAAAATTAAAAGTGATGGGCAAGTAGAAAAATATTTATTTGAAGAAATAAAAAATGTTTTAGAACAAAAAAGGAAATAAAAAATGTATATGAAAAAAGTAAGTGTTTTTATAGAAATATTAGATAATTTTTCTTCAAATAAAAAAATAATAGAATCTTTTAAAAAAATTTATGGAAATGATATTGCTGTTATTAAAGAAAATATTAAACGATACAAAAAAGCTTTAAAATTTTTTGGAAAAATGTATGGATATGATAGAAAAGTAATGATTGTTAGAACACCTTGTCGTCTCAATTTAATGGGTATGCATATTGAACAAGAAGGTGGAAGTATAAATTCAATTGCTACTAAAGAAATAATAATGGTAGTAGAACCAAGAGAAGATAGTAAAGTAGTAGTTTGTGATACATCAAAAAAACAAAATATAAGCCAATTTGATATTACAAAAGAATTACCCTTAAAAAAAATAGAAAAATGGAAAGAATGGGCATTAAAAAGATTAGAAAAAAAAATAGAAAATAAAGAAATAATAAATGAAATAGAAGAAATAGATTATATAAAAGCACCAATTCTTTGTTTTCAAAATAAAAATAAAGATAAAAAATTTAAAGGAATGAATGTAGTAATAGAAAGAGATATTTCCCCTTTTACTATTGGTATAAATTTTTTTTCAAGTTTATTAGTTGCAAGTGCTTTTACTATAAGTAAAATAAATAATTTAAGTATTTCTAATGAAAAATTATTAGAAGTATGTGAAGAAGCAGAATGGTATTTTGGTACTCAAAAAAGAACAGGACATTATGCTACTATTATATTTGGAAAACTAAATCATGTTTTACATATAGATTTTAATCCTTTAAAAATAAAAAAAATACCTTTTGAAAATAATTATAAAATTATTGTTTGTAATAGTTTTAAACAGTCTAAAAAATCAGAAATTGCAAAAGATGTTTTAAGTCAAAAAAAAGCTACTTATAAAATTGGTCTTATGTTAATAAAAAAATATTTTCCAGAAATAGCCAATAAATGTAAATATTTAAAAGATATAAATCCAGCCTTTTTAAATAATGATGAAATTTCAATTTATAAAATGCTTTATGCTATTCCAGAAATAATTACGAGAGAAACTTTACAAAACAAAATTTCTGATCAAAAAAATCAATTAGAAGAATTATTCAAAACACATAATAATCCTAAAAAATATGGTTATAAAGTGCGTCAAATTATGCTTTATGGAGTTTCTGAATGTGAAAGAAGTAAAATATTTGCTGAGTGTTTAGAAAAAAAACAATTTGAAAAATTAGGAAAAATTATAAATATTTCTCATGAAGGAGATAGAGTTTTAAAAAATAAAAGAATTACTAATAGAAAATTAGATAAAATAATAAAATGTCTACAAGATAACGATGTTCAAAAAAAAGAAAATAATCGTTTATATAACCAATCAGGTGGATATGAAGTAAGTTGTAAAGAAGTAGATGAAATAGTAGATATATCTTGTTCAGTAAAAGGAGTTTTAGGAGCTCGTTTAGCAGATGCAGAATTAAATAATTGTATAATAATTTTTGTAAAAAAAGAAGTTGTTTCTAATCTTATTGCTGAAATAAATAATAAATATTATAAACCTAATAAATTATCTTTAGGAATAGAAGATTGTATTCCAATTGAGGGAATAGGTGTTTTAAATATATAGAAATAATTTTTGAAATGTATTTTTATGAAACAATTGTAAATAACAAAACACAAAATTGTAAAAAAATGTTGATGTTGAAATAAAAGAAAATTCGAAATACGAATATCGACAATCCGAAACAAATTTCAATTTAAAATAAATGTTTCTGCCAATAATTTTAACCCCGAAGGGGTAACATTATTGTAGCAAAATACAATAGAATAAGCAATTTTAACCCCGAAAGGGGTGATATTATTATAGTATTGTATTGATAGGTGGCTTGTCTTTCGGTTCGAAAAAAATTACAAAATGGCGCTGTCGTATAGTGGACCAGTACGGTTGGTTCTCAACCATCAAACCGGGGTTCAATTTCCCGCAGCGCTACTATAAAAAATTGTGCTAAAAAATAAATTGGCATAATAACATAAAGGATTGGTAATGGGAAAAAATTTTGAAGGAGGGATACATCCTTCTTGCAATAAAATAACAGCAAAAGAAAAAATTAAAATAAAAACTGATTTTTCTAAAGTAATACTTCCTGTATCGCAGCATATAGGATCTTTAGCTGAACCAATAGTTAAAATAGGCGATGAAGTAAAAAAAGGTCAATTAATTGCACAAACAAAAGATTTTGTTTCATCACCTGTTCATAGTAGTATTTTTGGTAAAGTAATTGATATCGCACCTTATCCGCATCCTTTAGGAAAAAATATTCTTTCTATCGTCATAGAATCTGATGATGAAGAAGATGATGAAATTTGGGATGAAAAAATTTTGGGGCATTTGAATTACAATCAACTTAGTCCATCAGAATTATGTAATATTATTCATAATGCTGGTATTGTAGGATTAGGTGGAGCAAGTTTTCCTACGCATGTAAAGTTAACACCTCCAAAAGATAAACCAATTGATACAGTAATTTTAAATGGTGTGGAATGTGAACCATATTTAACAGCAGATCATAGATTAATGTTAGAACATCCAGAAGAAATTATTATTGGGTTAAAAATAATTCTTAAAATATTAAATGTAAAAACTGCTTATATTGGTATTGAAGAAAATAAAGAAGATGCTATTCGAGAAATGAATAAAGTGATTTTTAAAGAAAAAGGAATTAAAGTAATTCCATTAAAAGTAAAATATCCTCAGGGTGCAGAAAAGCAACTTATAAAAGCAATTTTAAATCGTGAAGTTCCATCTGGTGGTTTGCCATTTGATATAGGTGTAGTTGTTCAAAATGTAGGAACTGCTTTTGCTATTAAGGAAGCAGTAATGGAAGGAAAGCCCTTAATAGAAAGAGTAATTACAGTTACAGGGAAAGGTATTATTAAACCACAAAATTTAAAAGTTTCTATTGGTGCTTTATTTAAAGATGTAATTGAAGAATGTGGTGGCTATAATGGAAATCTTGGAAAAATAATTATGGGTGGACCAATGATGGGAATAGCTCAATATACTGATGAAGTTCCAGTAATTAAAGGTTGTTCTGGAATATTAGTATTTCCACAAAATGAAGTAAAGGGAAAAGATGAATTTTCTTGTATAAGTTGTGGAAGATGTATAAATGCTTGTCCTATGAAGTTATCTCCATGTTTTATATGTGATTATATAGAAAGAGAAAATTTTGAAAGTGCTGAAGAATATGGGATTTTAGATTGTATTGAATGTGGTTGTTGTTCATACATTTGTCCATCTAATAGAAAAATAATTCATTGGGTAAAATATGGAAAGTTAGAATTACAACAAAGGAAAAAAAAATAATGGAAAAATTAATTGTTTCTATTTCGCCTCACATAAAAAGTAAAGATACAATAAATAGTATAATGAGAGATGTAATTATATCTCTTATTCCAGGAATAATTGCAGCTACTTATTTTTTTGGATGGTATTCTTTAATAATTATTGTTTTATGTGTTGTTTCTTGTGTTTTAACTGAGATAATTACTCAAAAATTATTTGGGAAACCAATTACTATAAATGATTTAAGTGCTGTTGTTACTGGAATTTTATTAGCATTTTGTTTGCCACCACAAGTACCTTTTTGGATTCCTATTATAGGAGGAATTATTGCTATTTTTTTAGTTAAACAAGTTTTTGGTGGATTAGGTTATAATTTTATGAATCCAGCATTAGGAGCAAGAGCTTTTCTTTTAGCAAGTTGGCCAATATGTATGACTTTATGGCAAACTCCTATTGATGCTATTACATCAGCTTCCCCTTTAGGTATAATAAAACAGGGCTTAAGTCAAGCATTGCCAAGTTATGGAGATCTTTTTATTGGATATTGTGGTGGATGTTTAGGAGAAACTTCAAAATTAGCAATAATTTTAGGAGCAATATATTTATTTATTCGTAAAATTATAAATTGGAGAATTCCATTTTTTTATATTAGTACAGTTTTTATTTTTTCTTCTTTAATAGGAAAAGATCCTTTATTTAATATTTTAAGTGGTGGACTTTTTTTAGGAGCATTTTTTATGGCTACTGATATGGTTACTTCTCCGATTACTGGTTTAGGTAAAATAATTTTTGGAATAAGTTGTGGAATACTTACTTCATTGTTTAGATTTTATGGAGGTTTTCCAGAAGGTGTTTGTTATTCTATTATTTTTATGAATTGTTGGGTTCCTTTAATTAATAAAGGGACAAGATCTAAAAAATTTGGTTGGAGAAAAAAATGAAATTTATTTTTAAATTAGCGTTTATTTTAATGACAATATGTATTTGGGCAGCTGGTACTCTTGCTTGGGTAGAAAGTACTACTCGAAATAAAATAAAAAATAATGAAATACAAAAACAAGAAATTTTAAAGCAAATAGTTTTAAAAGAAGCAAATAGTTTTAAAGAAATAGAAAAAGAAATTTTTTTAGGGTATAATAAAATTGAACAAATTGTAGGTATGGTTGTTGGAATTGATGTTAAAGGTTATGGTGGGTCTATTAAAATGTTAGTAGGTGTTGGAAAAGATAGAAAAATAAAAGGATTTGAAATTCTTTCTCATAAAGAAACTCCTGGTTTAGGATCAGAAATAGAAAAAGGATCTTTTAAAAATCAATTTAAAGGAAAAGAAGTAAGCAAAATAATTTTAAAAAAAGATAATCCAAATGGAGAAATAGATGCTATAAGTGGGGCTACAATATCTTCAAGAGCAGTAACAAATGGTTTGAAGAAAGCATTAAATAATGCTGATAGAGTTTTTAAAAGTATTGGAGAAAATTAAAATGAAAACACTTGCTTGTTTTACTAATGGGATTTTAAAAGAAAATGCAGTTTTACGATTAATGATAGGTTTATGTCCAGTACTAGCAGTTTCTTCAAATGTAAAAGATGCTTTAGGAATGGCAGTAGCAGTTTTATTTGTTCTTGTTGCTTCTAATATAGTAATTTCTTTTATTAGAAAAATTGTTCCAGATCAAATAAGAATACCAATTTTTATTATTATTATTTCTACTTTTGTGACAACTGCAGATTATTTAATGAAAGCATATGTTCCAGAAATTCATAAAAGTTTAGGAATTTTTGTTCCTTTAATTGTTGTTAATTGTATTATTTTAGGAAGAGCAGAAGCTTTTGCTTGTAAAAATTCTGTTTTTCATTCTTTATTAGATGGATTAGGTATGGGACTTGGATTTGCTCTTATTTTATTTTTAATTGCTTCTGTTAGAGAAATTTTAGGTGGAGGAACATTTTTAGGAATTAATATTTTAAGTTTTAATTTTAAACCAGCTCTTATAATGAAACTTGCACCAGGAGCATTTATTACAATTGCTTTTTTTATGGCGATTTTAAATAAAATGGAGAAAAAAGTATGAATTTAGTAATTATATTTTTTATGTCAATGATTATTAATAATATTGTTCTTATTCGATTTTTAGCTTTATGTTCTTTTTTAGGTCTTTCAAATAATATAAAAACATCAATTGGAATGTCTGTAGCTGTTATTTTTGTTTTGGTATTAGCTTCAGCTGCTACTTGGCCTATTTGGCATTTTGTATTAAAAGGTAAATTGGCTTATTTATCTACAGCAGCTTTTATTTTAATAATTGCTGCTTTAGTTCAATTTGTGGAAATGGTTATTAGAAAATATATGCCTCCTTTATATCGAGCAATGGGTATTTATTTGCCTTTAATTACTACTAATTGTGCAGTTTTTGGTATAGCAGTAATGCAAGTGGAAGCAAATTATACTTTTTTAGAATCCATTGTTTTTGCTTTTGCAATAGGATTGGGCTATACCTTGTCAATTATTTTATTTGCTGGGTTAAGAGAAAAAATGGATAAAGCTCCTATTCCAAAAGCATTTAAAGGATATCCAGTTTCTTTTATTGCAGCAGGTTTAATGTCTTTGGCTTTTTTAGGTTTTTGTGGAATGTTTGGATGGCATTAAAATTAAATCATAAAAAATGAGGTGTTATTTTGATTGAAGCAATTTTTGTATTAGGTATTTTGGGATTTATATTAGCAATTATTTTAGCTTTTGCTTTTAAAAAATTAAGAGTAGAAGTAGATCCTAAAGAAGAAGAAATTATGAAAATTTTACCTGGTGCTAATTGTGGAGTTTGTGGTTTTTCTGGATGTAGTGGATTTACTCATGCTTTACTTGCTAAAGAAGAAGTAAGTTGTCCAGCAGGAGGTTCAGAAACAAAACTAAAAATTGCTTCAATTTTAGGAATAGAAATAACAGAAAAAGATGAAAAAAAAGCAATAGTAAAATGTAGAGGAAGTTTTCCAGAAGCAAAAGAAAAATTTATTTATGATGGATTAGATGATTGTAAAGCAGCTAATTTAGTTGCTGAAGGAAGAAAAAACTGTATATATGGATGTATAGGATTAGGTACTTGTATTAAAAGTTGTCCTTTTGGAGCAATTTCAAAAGGAAACAATCATTTGCCTGTAATTAATAGAAATAAATGTACTGGTTGTGGAAAATGTATTAAAAATTGTCCTAAAAAAGTTATTAGTTTAGAATTAAATACAAGAAAAGTTTATGTTTTCTGTAATTCTAATGATAAAGGTATTTTATCTCGAAAAAATTGTAAATATGCTTGTATTGCTTGTGGTTTGTGTGTTAAACAATGTGAATTTGATGCTATTAAACTCGAAAATAATTTAGCTATAATTGATTCTAATAAATGTACTAATTGTAAAAAATGTATTGAAAAGTGTCCAACAAAAACATTAGTAGAAATAAATTAAATTGTTTTTTGTCTATTATTGTGAAAAATATTTTAATACTAAGTTGCAAACAAAGGAATAGTACCCTAAAAAAAATAACAATTGAAAATTGAAAATGATTGGAAAACAAGTCCATGCTACCAAAAATCAATAATTTCCCATTTTCAATTGTTATTTACGGTTCCATTGGTAAAGGCGAATGTTGCGTCCGTATTGTTGTAAAGGGCAATTCATGCAGAGACTGTGTCATAATTCAATTTCACGGCAATTGTTTTACAACATAAAGTGGTAGGTTTCCACAAAACCACAATATGTTGTGGTATGGATGTCTAGATTTAGAGTTATGACACAGTCTCATAGATGATCATTTTAAAAATAT
>JBDRGX010000039.1:0-12827 GCA_043817485.1 bacterium | reverse complement strand
TATAATTTTTAAAATTATCCCATAACAGAAATGAAATCTTTTGATTTGACAAGATATAGGTTTTATGGGATTCTATATAACTTTATTTTTGAAGGATTTATCTTTTGAATAAAAAAAAACAAAATGAATTTGATATTTATGAATATTTTTATATTTTTAATAAAAATATAAAAATATTCATTTTAATATTTGCAGTAATTGTTCTATCTACTTTTTTTTATAGTATTTTACAAACTCCAATATATAAAACTTGTACTAAAGTTAGAATAGAAGAAGATAATTATAATCGTTTAATATCTTTAACTACAAATGCTCCGACTATGATGTTTTTAGGCAAGAAAAAAACACTTGAAACAGAAATAGAAATAATGAAAAATTATTCTTTTGCAGAAAAAGTTGTTCAAAATTTAATTGCTCAAGATGTAATTAAAAAAACAATTAAAGAAAAAAAAATAATTTTTAAAGATATAGAAAAAGACAAAAATAATTTTTATCAATTTATAGAAAAATTACCATTTAAAAAAAATATAAAATATGGAATTAAAAACAATGTAGATAAATTATTAAATAAAAATGAATTTTTAAGCGATATTTATGAATCATCAACAATTTCTTTGTTTTTAGAAAAAAAAGATTTATTAAATTATTCTACATTAGTATTGCAAATATTTAATAATATTTCAATTTATTCTCTTATAGAAACTAATATTGTAATTATTGAATCTAAAGGAGATAATCCATATAAAATAAAAAATGTGGCGGATACTTATGCACAAATTTTTATAGAAGAAAATAATCAGTATAAAAAAACAGAAGCTCGAAGTACCAGAAAATTTTTAGCTGAACAATTAGTTTTTGTAAAAGATAATTTAGAAAAAACAGAAAAAGATTTAAAATCTTTTAAACAAACAAAAGAAATTTTTTTCCCCATAGATGCAGAATTTAATAAGATTATTTCAAAAATAAGTAATTTTGAAACAGATAAATTTAAACTTGAGATGCAAATACAAGAATTAGAAAAGCGAATTTCGTTAATAAAAGATTCATTTTCTTCTTTGCAAAACAAAATAATTTCATTTGATATTTCTTTAATAAATGAATATAAAAACAAATTAATTGAATTAGAAATAGAACGAATTAAATTACTTGAAACTTTTACTGTATCACATCAAAAAATAAAAAATATAGATAATCAAATATTTTCCATAAAACAAAAAATAAATGAAGAAGTAAAAAAATTAGTTAAAAATGAGAATTCAGAAACTATTTCATATAACAATATAAATCTTATAAATGAACTTTCAAATTTAGAATCTGATAAAATTATTTTTCAATCTAAAGCAAAAGCATTAGATGATTTTATCAAAAAAACAGAAAAAGAAATTCATAATCTTTCTGAAAATGAATTTGAATTAGGAAAATTAATTCGTAGTTGTACAACAAATGAACAAATTTATGTTATGCTTTTAACTAAATATGAAAATGCAAGACTTGCTGAAAATATAGAATTAGGTGATATTTCAATTGTTCAATATGCTATTTTGCCTTGTAAGCCCATAAGTCCAGATATTGTTAAAAATATTATTGCAAGTATTTCATTAGGAATTTTAATAGGAATAATAGTTTTGTTATTTCTTCAAAATTTTAATCAAACAATAGAATCTACTTATGATGTAGAAAGATATTTAAAATTGCCAATTATAGGATATATTCCTAAAATTGAAATTAAAAAATTAAAATCCTTAAAAAAACAAAAAGATAAGAATATTGTAATGGAAATAAAAGAACAATTAGTTTCTTATTTTGCTTCTAACTCAATAGTATCAGAATCTTATAAATCTTTAAAAATAAATATGCAATTTACTAATATAAATAAAAATAAAATAATTCTTATTACAAGTCCATCTTCAGGAGATGGAAAAACAACTACTGTTATTAATTTAGCTATTACTATGGCAGAATTAGGAGATAAAATTTTACTTATTGATGGAGATTTAAGAAAACCAACTATTCATAAGGTATTTGAATTAGAAAAAAAATTAGGATTAACTGATTTTATTATAAATAATGAAATAAAAGCAAATCAAATAATACAACCTACTTTCATGAAAAATCTATATATAATTCCCTCTGGAACTATTCCTCCTAATCCTTCTGTGCTTTTAAATTCTAATAGATTAGATGAATTGTTTTGTGAAGTTAAAAATGATTTTACTAATATATTAGTTGATTCACCTCCTGTAATAATAGCAGATGCAGCTATTTTAGGGACTAAAGCAACTGCGTGTTTATTAGTTGTTTCTTCTGGAAAAACAAATAAAAATCTTTGTTCACATACTGTAGAGATAATGAAAAAAGTTAATTCTAATATTATTGGTGTAGTTTTAAATAATATAAATATGAAAATGCAACATCCATATAACTATAAATATTATGATGATTATTATGAAAAAGGAAGCAAAAAATGATAAAATGTTTAATTACTGGAGGAGCTGGATTTATTGGTTCAAATTTAGTTTCAAGATTAGTTAAGGAAGGTATGAAAATCGTAGTTTTAGATAATTTATCTACTGGAAAAATTGACAATTTAAAAGAAGTTCAAAATAAAATAGAATTTATTAAAGGCGATATTTGTAATTATGATGATGTAAAAAAAAGTGTAAAAGAATGTGATTATATTTTTCATTTAGCAGCTTTACCTTTTGTTACAAAATCAATTGAAGATCCTATTGGTTCTAATCAAGTAAATGTAAATGGTACTTTAAATTTATTAAAATGTGCATCAGAACAAAAAGTAAAAAAATTTATTTTTACTTCATCTTCTGCTGTGTATGGAGATGATCCTAAATGTCCTAAAACTGAAGATATGCTTTGTTGGCCTATTTCTCCCTATGGTGTTACTAAAAAAGCAGGAGAAGAATATTGTTATGTTTTTGCAAAAATATTTGGGGTAGATACTATTAGTCTTAGGTATTTTAATGTATTTGGGCCTAATCAAAGTGCTGATTCAGAATATTCTGGAGTAATTTCGAGATTTATTTATTTATTTTTAAATGAAAAAATTCCAACTATTTTTGGAGATGGTTTTCAAAGTAGAGATTTTACTTATGTAGATGATATTGTAGAAGCTAATTTATTAGCAGCTAAATGTGAAGAAACAAAAGGTGAAGTAGTAAATATTGCTTGTGGAAAAAGTATAAACTTAAATCAAATGGTAGAAATAATGAATAAAATCATGGGATTAAATATTAAACCAATTTATGCTTCACAAAGAATTGGGGATATAAAACATTCTTTATCAGATATTAGCAAATCTAATAAATTATTAAATTATTTTCCCAAAGTATCATTTGAAGAAGGGTTGAAAAGAACTATTGAATGGTTTAAACTAAGTTGAATTCAAAATAATAACAAGGCGACAAGAACAAGGCAACAAAATCGCATAAATAATACGCTAAATGAGCCAATAACAAAGCCAACATATTTAGAATGCGACTTGGTTTAAAAAAAATATTAAAACACTTTAAATTTTTTATGAAGGTTTTATGAAATATTTATATTTTTTTTTATTTTCTTTTATTGTTTCATATTTTTTTATGCCAATAATGAGAAAATTAGCTTTTTTATTTAAAATTTTAGATGCTCCTGGTGAACGAAAAGTACATAAAAATCCCATTCCTTTATTAGGTGGATTTGGAATTTTTTTTAGTTTAATTTTTGTAATTAGTCTTCATTTTTTTCTTTTTTTTAAATTTAAACAATTTTTTTCTTTTTTCAATTTTAATTTTGAAAATGTAATGTCTCGTTTAATTATAATTTTCATTGGTGCTTTTATTATTTTTATAATAGGAATATTAGACGATATAAAAAAAATTTCATTTCAAATAAGATTTATTATTCAAATATTAGTTGCTATTATAATTGTTTTTTCTGGTATTAGGGTAAATTTTTTTGCTTCTTCTATATTAGGAGATATAATTACCATTTTTTGGATTGTTGGAATTATAAATGCTTTTAATTTATTAGATAATATGGATGGAATTACAAGTGGTGTTGCTTTTATATCTTCTATTTTTTTCTTTATAATTTCTATAAAGACTGGACAATATTTAGTGCCACTTTTAATAGCAACTTTTGCAGGGAGTGTTTTAGGATTTTTACGGTTTAATTTTCCTCCAGCTAAAATTTTCATGGGAGATGCTGGAAGTCTTTTATTAGGATATTTTTTGGCAATTATTTCTATAATGAATCTTTATACACGAAATTTTTCAGAAAATTTTTTAGCTTTATTAGTACCAATTTTTATTTTAGCAGTTCCTTTATTTGATACCTTTTCAGTTATTTTTATTAGAATTAAAAATAGAAAACCAATTTATGTAGGAGATATGAATCATTTTCCTCATAAATTAGCTCGATTAGGATTTTCTCCTTGTCAGGTAGCCATATTTGTTTATATTGTGACTTTTTTAACGGGCTGTATTTCTCTTTTACTTTTAAAAGCAAATATTTATGATGGGATTATTTTATCTATTATATTAATACTTATTTTTGCTATTATTATTTTATTAATGGAAGTAAAAAATAATGATAAAGAAAAGAATTCATAATTTAGGAGTCAGAATACAAAATGAAAAAATTTGTTTTTATTTTGAATTCTGCTGTTTTTTGTTGGCAGGGGGGGTAGGGAATGGAATTTTTAATTCATAATTTATATTGTTTTACTTTTGCTTATATTTTTGAACCAACGATTAAAATCATCGGTTCAAGGCAAATATAAGTGTTCTTATTCTGTTTTTTGTATTTTGTTCTTCAATAATTTTACTCACCATATCCTAATTGTTTTAGCATTTGTTTATCTTTACGCCAGTTTTTTTTAACTTTTACCCATAATTCTAAATAAACTTTTTTTTCTAAAAAATTTTCTATTTGTTTTCTACTAAGAATTCCTATTTGTTTTAAAGCATCTCCATTTTTACCAATTAAAATTCCTTTTTGTGAAATTCTTTCAACCCAAATAATAGCTTTAATATAATTATTATTTTCTTTTTCTTGAAATTCTTCAATTTTTACTCCTGTTGAATAAGGAATTTCTTCTTTAAAATAATTAAAAATTTCTTCTCTAATTATTTCAGCGACAAAAAATCTTTCTGGATCTATAGTTAATTGTTCTGGATCATAAAAAGGAGGCGAAAAAGGTAAATATTCAATGACAGATTTAAGTAAAACATCTATACCCTCATTTTTCATAGCAGATATAGGAATAATTTCTTTAAAATCATAAGATTGTTGAGAAATATCAATTAAAGGGAGTAATTTTTCTTTTTTAATTAAATCAATTTTATTTATGGCTAATAAAACTGGTATTTCTTTTTTTATTTTTTTAATTGTTTTTAATTCTAAATCAAAAGAAGAAAAAGGATCCATAAGCAAAACAATTACATCTGTATTATTTACAGATTTAGAAATAGATTTTAACATTATTTTTTGAAGCAAATATTCTGGAATAAGTATTCCTGGAGTATCTGTGAAAATAATTTGATAATTTTCTCCAGACAAAATACCTAAAATACTATTTCGAGTAGTTTGTGGTTTAGAAGTAACAATAGAAATTTTTTCTTTTAAAAGAGTATTAAATAAAGTAGATTTTCCTACATTAGGTTTACCAATAAGACTGACATATCCACTTTTAAAATTTTCCATATTCATCCTTTTTGTAATACCAAGTCGCATTTAAACTCTAAATGTATTGGCTTTGTTACAGATTTTTATTTGACTAATTTTTAATTCATAATTTATATTGTTTTACTTTTGCTTATACTTTGAACCGACGATTTAAATCGTCGGTTCAAAACAATAGTTTAGGTAGTCAGAATTCAGAATAAATATAAATATTCTTATTCTGAATTCTGATCGCCTTGTTATCATTTTAAATGCAAATTATTATGATTATTATTTTTTAATAATTATTTAATTTTTGAAAAATATAGTATTAATATGTAATCGTTTATATTTGTCAAGAAAAAAAGAGTATGAAAGTAAAATTTTTCATCTTTTTTTTACAAAAGAAAGAGATTTTTTCCTTGACATAATGACATAAATAATATTAAATTAAAACAAAATTTTTTAAAATGATAGATATTATTCTTATAAATCTAAAAATTATTCAATAGAGGAGCAATTATGCCTAAAAAATATCATATTAAAACACAATTAGTACCACCTCGTTTTACACCTATTTCTAAATTTCAAATAGAAAGAAGTACAGAATGTATTAATTGCGGAAAATGTAAAAATGTTTGTGTTTATGAAGTTCATAAAAAATTATTGGCAGATGTTAGAAAAATGACTGATAGTATAGATTATTTATGCAAAAATTGTTTTCGTTGTATTCAGGAATGCAGTAGAAATGCTTTAACTAAGAAAATTAATCCAATTTTTAAAACATTAGGAAATTCTTATTGGAAAGGTGAAATTATTACATCTACTTGGCTTCAAGCAGAAACTGGAAAAGTTCCAGTATTTGGAGCAGGATATAGAGGAAAATTTGTTGGAAAAGGGTTTGATGAAATGTGGACAGATATGTCAGAAATTGTAAGACCTACTCGTGATGGTATTCATGGAAGAGAATATATTAGTACTTCAGTTGATTTAGGAAAAAACCTTTTTTGTTTAAATTTTGATAAAGAAGGTAATTTATTATCAGAAATACCTCCAATAATAGATATTCCTATCCCAATTGTTTTTAATATTTTACCTTTTGCAAATACAACAAAAAATATTTCAATTTTATCTAATGTAGCCACAAATCTTGAAACATTTTCTATTGTAGAAATAGAAAAATATACTTCAGAATTAGTTTTATATAAAAATAATATTATTTTACATTTTGATGGACAAGATGTAAAAAATTATTTTGAACAAATTGAAAATGTTAGAATTGTTGAATTAGAATATCATGAAGAAGTTTTAGATCAAATTAAAATAATTAAAGAAAAATTTCCTCAAATAATTATTGCGGTTAAAATACATATAAATAAAGAATCGTATCTTAAAATAAAAGAATTAGTTGAAAATGGAGTAGAAATAATACATCTTTCTGGAACAAATTTTGGGGTAGAATTTGAAGAACAAAATTCTCGTTTTGCAAAAGATGTTATTAGAGAAATTCATCTTCATTTAGTAAAACATTCTTTAAGAGATAGTGTTACTTTAATTTATTCTGGAGGAATTGCTTTAGCAGAATATATGGCTAAAGCAATTATATGTGGTGTTGATCTTGTTTCCATAGATATACCACTTTTGGTTGCTTTAGAATGTCGATTGTGTGAAAAGTGTGATACTTTTTCTTGTCCAGTTGAAATAGAAAATGTTTCTGTTGAATTTGGAAAACAAAGAATTATGAATATGATTGGATCTTGGCATTCTCAATTATTGGAAGTATTAGGAGCAATGGGTATTCGTGAAGTAAGAAGATTAAGAGGTGAAGTTGGTAGAGCCATATTTTACGAAGATATGGAAAAAGAAATTTTTGAAGAATTAAAAGGAGATAATTGTGCTTACTAATAAAATAAAAATAACACAAACACAAAGTAGATTTAAAAATAAAATTAGTAAATATAAAATTTTAAGAGGGGAACAATGTCTTAATTGTGGAACTTGTGCTAAAACTTGTAAATATGGTGTTCATATAAGACCCGATGGATATAATAAAATTTTGGCTCCTCGTAATGCTAATTGTATTGGATTTGAATGTAAAAATACAGATTTTTGTTGTTTAAATACTTGTCCGAGAAATGCTTTAATTTTAGATTACAATCCTATTTACGAAACACTTGGAGATTTTAGATGGAGTCCTGATTTGCTTACAAGCACTTGGCATCAATCTGAATTTGGTGATTTCTCAAAAAGAAATGATTTAGAAGTAAGTAAAGGAAAATCAGAAGGAGGATTTGATAGATTAAGTTTTAATTTTCCTAAACATATAGAAAATGTTTTACAAAAAGAAATTTCTACATCTATAAATCTTAATAAAAGAAATGATGAGCGTTTGAAAATTTCTATTGATATTCCAATATATGGTGGAGGAATGTCTTTTGGAGCAATAGGAATTTCTTGTATGGTAGCAAGAGCAAGAGCTGCTACAGCATGGAATACTTTTGTTTGTACTGGAGAAGGTGGGTATCCAGAAGAACTTATTCCTTATGATGATCATATAATTACTCAAGTAGCAACTGGGCTTTTTGGTGTTAAAGAAGAAACTATACAAAGAGTAAAAATAGTAGAATTTAAATATGCACAAGGAGCAAAACCTGGATTAGGTGGTCATCTTTTAGGAGAAAAAGTAACTGAAAGAGTAGCAAAAATGCGAGAATCTGTTGTTGGAACTTCTCTTTTTTCTCCATTTCCTTTTCATTCTGTATATTCTGTAGAAGATCATAAAAAACATATAGATTGGATTAAACAAGTAAATCCAAATGCTTTAATATCAGTTAAAGTTTCTACTCCAATTGATGTAGATATGGTAGCAGTAGGTTCTTATTTTGCTGGTGCTCATATTATTCATTTAGATGGTGGTTATGGAGGTACTGGTGCTGCTCCAGAAATAGCCAAAAAAAATATTGCAATGCCTATTGAATATGCTATTTCTAAAGTGCATAAATTTTTACAAGATGAAGGTATTCGTAATGAAATTACATTAATTGTTTCTGGTGGAATTAGAACTGCTGATGATATGATTAAAGCAATTTGTTTAGGAGCTGATGGAATAGTTCTTGGAACATCAGAATTAGTTGCTTTAGAATGTGTTCGTTGTGGAAATTGTGAAAGTGGAAGAGGTTGTGCTCGAGGGATTGCAACTACAGATCCAGAATTAAGTTCAATGATTGATGTTGAATGGGGAACACAACGGTTAATTAATTTATATCATGCTTGGTACACACATTTAAAAAAAATTCTTCAAAAATTTGGATTACAAAATGTAAAAGATTTAGTAGGAAGAAAAGATTTTTTAAAGTACGAATAATAATGTTCATAGACAAGGAGAAATTAAAAAATGATAGGCAAAAAAGTAAGGTTAGAAAGAATTATAAATAGAAATACAGGAAGAACTGTAATTATTCCAATGGATCATGGAATAACATTAGGTCCTATATTAGGACTTGAGAATATGAGTGAAACTATTGATAAAATGGTTGAGGGAGGAGCTAATGCTATTATTGTTCATAAAGGATTGGTTATAAGTAGTCATCGCAGTGCTGGAAAAGATGTTGGCTTAATTATTCATCTTTCAGCAAGTACTAAACTTAATCCAGATTCTAATGATAAAGTAATAGTTACAAGTGTAGAACAAGCAATAAAATTAGGAGCAGATGGTGTTTCTGTTCATTTGAATTTAGGTGCATTAACAGAATCAAAAATGATAAAAGATGTTGGAAAAATTTCTGATATATGTATGAAATGGGGAATGCCTCTTCTTGCAATGATATATACTCGTGGATCAAAGGTACAAAATGAATTTGATCCTAAATTTATTAAACATGCTGCGAGAGTAGGAGCTGAATTAGGAGCAGATATTGTTAAAGTAAATTATACTGGTAGTGTTGAAAGTTTTAAAGAAATTGTAAAAGGTTGTCCAGTACCTATAGTAATAGCTGGTGGAGAAAAATTAGAAACAGAAGAAGATCTTTTTTTAATGGTAGAAGGAGCAATGAAAGCAGGTGCTTCTGGACTTTCTATTGGAAGAAATACTTTTCAACATAAATATCCAATTAAAATAGTTAAAATTATTGGAAAAATGGTTCATCAAAATATTTCAGCTAAAGAAGCATTAAAATTATTAGAGAAAAAAAATGAAAAAGATTTGGATTAATATAATTCCATGGGATAAAAATTTAGTTATTTCTAGTTTAGAAGCTGGAGTAGATGCTGTTTTTATTCCTGAGGGATATACTTCTAAAGTAAAAGAATTAGGTTTAATAAATACTATTGCTAAAGATGGTGATATTAAACTTGATAAAGATGTAATTATTTGTGAAATAAATGATAAAGAATCAGAAAAAAATGCAGCTTTTATAGGCAAAAATAAAACAATAATTGTTAAAACTAATAATTGGCAAATAATTCCTTTAGAAAATTTAATTGCTGATAATGCTCATATTATTGCAGAAGTAAAAAATTTGGAAGAATCTAAATTAGTATTACAAATATTAGAAAAAGGTGTTGAGGGAATTTTATTAAATAATAAAAATCCAGAAGAAATAAAAAAAGTAGTGAATTTTATAAAACAAGATTTACCTGAAATTACTTTAAAAGAAGCTAAAATTACAGAAATAACTTCTTTGGGATTAGGAGATAGAGTTTGCGTTGATACTTGTTCTTATCTTAGTGAAGGAAAAGGGCTTTTAGTAGGGAATAGTAGTCAAGCAATGTTTTTAGTTCATGCAGAAGTTGTAGAAAATCCTTATGTAGAAAAAAGACCATTTAGAATCAATGCAGGTGCAGTTCATGCTTATACTTTAATTCCAGATAATAAAACTAAATATTTATCTGAATTAAAAGCATCTGATGAAGTTTTAATTGTTGATGCAAAAGGAAAAGCAGAAAGAGCAATTGTTGGTAGAATAAAAATTGAAAAACGACCTCTTTTATCAATTAAAGCAGTTTGTGAAAATAAAGAAATTTCTTTAATTTTACAAAATGCTGAAACTATTATGTTAACTCAACCTAATGGTAAACCAATTTCTGTTGTAGAATTAAAAAAAGATTTTTCTGTACTTGTATATTTAGAAAAAATGGGAAGACATTTTGGGATGAGTATAGAAGAAACTATTATTGAAAAATAAAGTTTTTTACAATAAACTACGAAATTTTTTTTGTCATAATTTGATAAAAAAGGATTAAATTGAAATTATTTTATTTAAAGCATTTTTTCATTACTTTTCTTTTTTTTCTTCTTATCAATTTTTCATTTAGTAATAAAAAAATAATCATTTTTGATTTTATGGATAAAAGCGATTTTAAAAGTGATTGGAATTTATCTCGTGGATTATCTGAATTATTAGAAAAAGAATTACAATCAAAATATAATTTAGTAGAAAAATATGAAGTTGATAAATGGCTTAAAGAATCCAATATTTCTTTAATAGAATTATTAAATAAAGAAAATTTAATTAAAATAGGAAATTTTTTTGATTGTTCTTATATTATTTTGGGGGAAATTAAACAATTTAAAATAGATAAAATTGGTGTTTATGCTAGTCCTTCTGGTGGAGTTAAAACTTTTTATGTTCAAGTACAATTAAACATTTCTATTTTTGATGTTGAAAATAAAAAAAATATTTTATTAAATAAAATATTTGAGCAAAAAATAACAAATTCTAAACTAATTTTTACTTTTTTAGGAATTCCAGATCCAAAAGATACAAAAATGAATGAATTTTTTCGTTTAAAAAAAATGTATTTTGGAAGTGAAGAATTTAAACAAACTTTAGTATTTCAGGCAATAGATGTAATAAATAAAAAAATTGTAGAGGAAATAAATAAGTTCATAATTAGCGATAAAATAATTGAAGGAATTATTTTATATAGAGATAAAAATGAAATTTATATCAATTTAGGTTTTTTAGATCAAATAAAAGAATCTGATGAAATGTTTGTTTATAATGAAGGAAAAAAAATAGGTATTCTTAAAATTGATTTAATTAAAAGCGATAAATTGAGTAGAGCTATTATTGTTAAAGAAAATGAAGAAATTAAAAAAAATTGTATTATAAAAAATAAATAAAAAACATTCTGTTAAAGACATTTTGTCAAAAGAGAAATATTATGAATATAGTTTCTATTATTGGTAGACCTAATGTTGGGAAATCAACACTTTTTAATAGACTTATTGAACGTAAAAAATCTGTTACTCATGAAACACCAGGAACTACGAGAGATAGAATTTATGGTACATGTAAATGGGGTAAATATAAATTTACTTTAGTTGATACTGGTGGATTAGATATTACTTCCCAAAATTTTTTAAATAAAAAAATTTTTTCTCAAATAGAATTTGCTTTTAAAGAATCTTCTCTTTTTCTTTTTCTTTTAGATGGACAAGTTCCTCTTTCTAATCTTGATTATCAAATTGCTGATATTTTAAGACGCCAAAATAAAAAAGTAATTGTTGTTATAAATAAAATTGACAATTTATTGTCTAATCTTAGCTTAGGCTATGAATTAGGATTTGAAAAATGTATTGAAATATCATCTTTACAAGGATTAAATATAGATAAATTGTTAGACGAAACTGTAGTTTTTTTAAATATAGATTCTGGGCAAAACATATCTTTAGAAAAAAAGAAAATAGCCATTATGGGAAAACCTAATGTTGGAAAATCTTCTTTAATAAATGCTTGGTTAGGAAAAGAAAGAGTTATTATAGATGATAATCCGGGAACGACTATTGATTCTATAGACATTGAATTTTCTTATAACAATAATTATTACACTCTTTTTGATACAGCTGGAATTAGGCGTAAAACTAAAATAGATAAAGATTTAGAAATTTATAGTGTTATTCGAGCAATTAAAATTATTCAACAAGTAGATATTGTTTTATTACTTATTGATGCTACACAAGGAATTTCTGATCAAGACAAAAAAATTTTATATCAGATAGAAAAACATAATAAATCTTGTATTATTCTTTGTAATAAATGGGATTTAGTTAAATTAGATAAAGATAAATATTTTAATAAATTGAAAGAAAATTTTCCAGTAAAATTTTATCCTTTTTTATCTATTTCTGCTTTAACTAAACAAAGAATTTTTGAAGTATTTAATCT
>JBDRGX010000038.1:0-4775 GCA_043817485.1 bacterium | reverse complement strand
TATTATTTTTAATTTATTTTCATCTTTTTTAGAAAAGCCCAAATGTAAATGTTTTCTCCATCCTTCAGCATATTGCCATTTTGTTTTACTCATTTTAGCAACTTGATTAGACATATCTTTCATTATTTTTAAATAAGAATCTAATCCTTGACTTGCATCTAACCATTCTTTTTGACTTTTATGTTCTCTTAACATTTTTTCTTTAATTTCCATTACAGAACTTATATCAACATATTCATCAGCAATTATTAAATTTTTCAATCCATCTTTGAGTCCATAGGGTAAAGCATGATAAAGATAAACATCTTCCATATATGGTTTTTGTGGAGGTGAGGTAGTGAAATTTTTCATTCCTCTGCAAAATAAAGCTGTAGTTATTAATCTGCTTGTATTTTGATGATCTTCCATATAATCTTCTGGAGAAGGAGATAAAACAATTTCTGGTTTAATTTCTCTTATAATTGCTCCAACTTTTGCTAAAAGTTTTTTTTCATAAAAAATTTCCAAGTCATTGACTAATCCAGGATGATAAATTCCTTCTAAAATTTTTGCTGCATTTTCTGATTCTTTTTTTCTTATTTTGATAATTTTTTCTTTACTTAATTTACAAGTGCCACAAGACCCATTTGCTATAGTTAATAAATGAATTTCATATCCTTTTTCTTTTAATAAAGCAAGTGTTCCAGCCATCATAAATTCAATATCATCTGGATGTGCTCCTACTGCTAACACTGTTTTTGTATTCATTGATTTTCCTTTTTTGAAAATTTAAGAAAATATAAAATAATAATATAAAACAATAAAAAGTCAAGAAAAAATTATCAAAATAAGAAAAAATATTGACAGAATTATATTTGCTTAATAATATTTTGCTTAATATATTTTTTGGAGGTGTTTTTTTTGAATATAGTAAATGCTAAACAAATGACTAATATTGATAAAAGGGCTGAATTAGAATTTGGCATTCCTTCAATTTTATTTATGGAAAATGCTGGAATTTCTATAGTAAAAGCAATAAATGATTTTTATCCAAAATCATCTTCTCTTGCTATTTTTTGTGGAAAAGGAAATAATGGTGGTGATGGTTTTGTTGTTGCACGACATCTTTTTAATCAAGAAAAAAAAATAATTATTTATTTACTTGATTGTTTAGATAGTTTAAAAGGTGATGCAGAAATAAATTTTAAAATTTGTCAAAAAATGGGAATAAAAATAAACATAATTAAAAATAAAAAACAACTTTTGAAAATAAAAAAAACAGATTTAATTATAGATGCTATTTTAGGAACGGGAATTAAAGGAGAAGTTCAAGGATTTTATAAAGAAGTAATTGAGTTTATAAATAATTTAAAAATACCAATAGTATCTATTGATATACCTTCGGGATTAAATGCTGATACTGGGTTAGCCAATTTTTGTATTAAAGCAAATTTAACAGTAACTATGCAATTACCAAAATTTGGGCTTGTTCTTTATCCAGGAGCAGAATATGTAGGTAAATTAATAGTAGCAGATATTAGTATTCCTAAAAAGGTGATAGAAAAAGAAAAAATAAAAACAAAATTTATAACTGAAGTTTTTATTCCTCAAAGAAAAAAAGATACTCATAAAGGAGATTATGGAAAAGTTTTTATATTGGCTGGTTCTGAAGGAATGAGTGGTGCAGCTTTTCTTTCGAGTATGTCTTGTTTATATGCTGGTGCTGGATTAGTATATTTGGGAATTCCAAAAAGTTTAAATAATATAATGGCTAAAAAATTAACAGAAGTAATTATTTATCCATTATCAGAAACTAATCAAAAAACTTTAAGTTTAAAATCAAAAAAAGAAATTTTAGAAAAAATAAAAAATAAAGATATTCTTTGTATTGGTCCTGGATTATCTTTAAATCCAGAAACAGCAAAATTAATTCAAGAAATAATTTTTGAAATAGACATTCCAATGATATTAGATGCGGATGGTTTAAATGCTATAAATGATTTAAGTATTTTTAAAAAAAGAAAAACTCCTTTAGTTATTACACCTCATTTAGGAGAAGTCAGTAGATTGATAAAAAAAGATATTGAATTTATTAAAGAAAATAAAATTTCTGTAGCTTTAGAAATTTCTGAAAAAATAAATGGGATAGTTGTTTTAAAAGGAGCACATTCTATTATTGCAACACCACAAGGAAATGTTTATATAAATTCAACTGGTAACCCAGGAATGTCAAGTGCTGGTGTTGGAGATATTTTGACTGGGTTAATTGCTGGATTAATGGCTCAAAAAATAAGTGCAGAAAATTCTGCGATAATTGGAACTTATATTCATGGTAAATGCGGAGATAAAGCATCTTTTGAAAAAGGTGAATGTAGTTTAATAGCTAGAAATATTTTGGAAATGATTCCATATGAATTAAAAAAAATAGGGGGTTAAAAAAAATGTTTTTCAAGGGAATAGTATTTAAATTTGGAGATAATGTAAATACAGATGAAATTATTCCAGCTCGTTATCTTAATACTTCTGATCCTTTAGAATTAGCAAAACATTGTATGGAAGATATTGATCAGGATTTTATTAAAAAAATTAAAAAAGGTGATATTATTGTTGCTAATAAAAATTTTGGTTGTGGATCTTCAAGAGAGCATGCTCCTTTATCTATTAAAACAGCTGGAATAAGTTGTGTAATTGCTCAAAGTTTTGCTCGAATATTTTATAGAAATGCTATAAATATTGGATTACCTATTGTAGAATGTGAAAATGCAGATAAAATAAAATCTCAAGATATATTAGAAGTAGATTTAGAAAAAGGGATAGTAAAAAATATAACTACAAATGATGTTTATGCTATTAAGCCCTTTCCTTTATTTATGCAAAAAATAATTGAAAAAGGTGGATTGATGAATTATATAAAAAAAACTATGTAATAATCAATAAAAAAATTGACAAATTAAAGTAATAGTGATAAAAATTACACCTTATATTTTGTTCAAAATATAAAATAAACAAAAAATAATATTGGAGGTAAAAATGGGATTTAATTCTAAAGAAATAAGTTTAATTGCAGCAGAAATTATAGAAAAAACATTCCCTGAAATAGATCTAAATATTTCAATAGAAAAAGAGGAATATTCACAAAGATGGAAAAAAGTACAAGAAGTAATGAAACAAAAAGGTTATGATTTAGGATATGCTTGTGGAAGTGAATTAGATAGAAGTGATGTTGCTTGGCTTGCTGGAGTATTTGATCCTATTATTGAAAGATATGGTATTCTTATTCCTCAAAATGGTGTTCCAATAGTTTTGGCTGGTTCAGAAGGAGGGCATGTTCTAGAAGAAGCAGTAGAAACATCTGGAGCTGATATTGCTTTATTAAAAGAATTGCAAATTTCTGATGAAGATTATCGTCATGCTCATTTTTCTGAATTAGATGGTATTATAAAAAAATTAGATCAAAAAATAAATAAAGTAGTAATTTTTTCTTCGCAAGAATTTATTCCTCTTTCTCAAGTAGAAATATTTCAAAAAAAATTCGGTAAAGAAAATGTAATTTTTGATCCAAAAATGTTGCAATTAATTAAATATGAAAAAAGTGATAAAGAACTTTCAATTATGAGTTATGCAAATATTATTGCTGATGCTGCTTTTAGAGGAGCGTTAGCAGTAGTTAAATCTGGTGTTACTGAATTACAAGTAGCTGGAGTAGCTGATTATATTATGAAAGAATTAGGTGCTGGTAGAATTGGTTTTCCAACAATTGTTACTAGTGGACAAAAAAGAGGATATACAGTAATTGGTCCAGCAACTAATAATTTTTTAAAAGAAGGAGATATTGTTTCGATAGGACTTTCACCTACTTTTAAAGGGTATCATGGGATTATTAGACGAACAGTAAAAGTTGGTGGTAATTTAACTGAAATGCAACAAGATTTTATAAAGGCAGTAGAAGGATTATATATTACAGTTATTAAAGCAGTAAAAGAAGCTTCTTTGAAAAATTTACCTTCTAATTTTGTTGATCAAAAAGGAAAAGAATATTTAAAAGAATTAAAAATAACTTCTCTTTCTGGAGAAAAAATTACACCATTAGAACCTTATACTTTTGTTCATAATTCTGGTTGTTCAGAATGTCAAGAAGGATATGGAGCTATTACTCCTTATACAGAAAATAAATTAGGTGAACAAGTTTCTTTGATGGTTGATGTTGCTTTATTAGGATTTAAAGAAAGAGGAAAACCATTATTTGATATTCTTTATGGTGTAGTAGAAGATGCTTTTTGGAAAAAAGTAACAGAAGTAGGTGTTTATAATAAACTACCTTTAAATGTTCAACATTTAGTAGGCAATAATAATTCATTAGGTGAAAATATAAATTCATATTATAAAAAATTTTCAATCTAAAATTTAGAAAAATTCTTTTTAACTTCAACCTCAACCTCAACCGAATCCTTAAGGGTTCGGTTGAAAGAGAAAGATGGTAGCAATATGTGTGGTCAACTGAATCCTTAAGGATTCGGTTGAAAAGGATTCGGTTGAAACCATATCTATAAAAAAAAGTTTATTGAAAAAATATGAATAAACAAGAAGCCAAATCACAAATACAAAAATTAGTTGAAAAATATCAAAGAATTGCAGAAACAGGCAAAATAAAAACTTATAACGAGGCACAAACTCGCAATGAATTTATTGAGCCGCTTTTTGAATCTCTTGGTTGGGATATGAGAAATCTCACGATAGACAATGAAGTTACCACAGAAGAAAATGTTTCTGGTGGCAGGGTTGATTTGGCTTTCCGC
>JBDRGX010000037.1:0-29386 GCA_043817485.1 bacterium | reverse complement strand
AAAACCAGATTATGGTTTTTATTTCAATAATAGTATTAAATTTTTTTTAGAAGCAAAATCAATTAATAATTCACTTAATGATTCAAAAATGATAACTGAAAAACTAAATTATTGTAATAATGCGAATGTTCCGTTTTTAATAATTACAAATGGGATAATTTATAAAATTTATTATATTAGTTTAAAAGGAAGTGGAAAAGATAAACTTTTACAGGAATTTTCTATATTGGAAGATATAGATGATGAAATTATAATGATGTTAACAAAAAAGGCTTTTAATAATAATCAATTACATAATTATGCAAAAAGATTGTATATTTTTACAAACATTAAAACTGCTATAGAAAATATTTTCAAGAAACCTTGTGAAAAAATTATTGATGAAATAAATGACGAAATAAGAAAAATATTAGGACATAAATTTGGAAATGATGAAATAAAAGAAGCTTTGAAAAATTTTAATTTGACAATCAATCTTGATTCTTTTGATGAAAACAATGAAAAAGATGATTCAAATAAATTTAATAAATCAGATAAAAAGAATATCTATACAATTGAAAATCAATTTAAAAATGGCAAATGGATTGATAGTTATGAGTTATATAAAAAACTTAAAAAATATTTAAACAAAAATAATATTAAATTTACTGAAAATCCTACTAGTTTTTATATTGGGATGATTGATAAAAATAAGATTTTTTTTAAAGTTCATGGTCAAAAATTTGGTTTAAAATTATGGATAAATATTGATTATTCAGAATTATCAGAACAAGAAAAATTAAAAACAAGAGATGTAAGTAATATCGGTCATGGAATGGGCAATACAGGATGTATAATAAATAATGAAAATGATTTTGATTGGCTTTTAGGAATTATTAAAAAAGCATATGATAAAATATAAATATGTTTTTATATCAAGTTGCAATCAAAAATAAAATGTTGCAAATTACCAAATTAAATATTCTAATTTGTTTTGTATTTTGATATTTGTTTTAAATTGAAAATTGAAAATGGAAAATTTAATTTGGATTTAGTTTTACTATTAAGAGGTGAAGAAGAGGATTCCACCCCCTACCCCCGCCAGCGGGGGACATTAGAAATTTTAAATGGTATTAATGAAAGTATTGCATTTAACTGGAGGTAATGACGATAAATAACAATTGAAAATGGAAAATTTAATTTTTTTTATTGTTTTGAACATTTGTATTTTTGTCATTCGAATTTGTTTCGGATTTCGAATTTTCTTATTTATATTTGTTTCGAATTTCAATATCTGTTGACAGATGAAAAGGAGAATTTATGAGTGATGATAAAATTAAAGAAAAAAAGGATATAGCTAAACTTATAATTAATATAATAAAATATTTACATTTATCCAGCATTGATATGAAATTATATCCAGTAGGTAGTGAAATAATTACTAATGCATTAAAATTTGTTTATAATCCACTTATTGCTTATTTTCAAGAAAAAGAAGATTTGATAATAGCAGAATCTAATGGAAATTTAATAATTAATGGTCAAATAATTGAAATTAAAGAATCAGAAAAAAATATAGTAATAGATTTTGCTTTTACTTTGGTAGACAAAGAAATAAAAAGTATTGTTTTTAAAAAAGGTTTAACATTAGACGAAATAAGAGTATTTGTAGATTGTTTAAGTAAAAAGGGAGAAAAATTAAAAGATGAAGGTGGCATTATAGAAGTATTTAAAAAAAATAATGTTTCTCATATTATAATTAATGAAATTATTTATGTAGCAATGTCTAAGGATGAAAAAGAAGAAAAAAAGGATTTTTTTTCTTCTTGGCAAAAAGGAGATGAAATTCAAGTTATTATTAAAACTTTAGAAAAAAATACTGAAACAATTTCTTCTATAGCAGATGAAATTGCAAAAAAAGAGATTATAAAACAAAGTGTGGAAAAAATATTAGATTTTGATGTTGATATTTTAATAAAATTTTTTGAACATACATTACCTTCTCAAGTAGAAAAATTAAAAATAAAAAAAGAAATATTAAATACAATTTCTGTAGAAAAATTAGAAAGTATATTCAATCAAATAATGGAAAAATATGAAGAATTAAAAAAAGAAAAAACAATTGATAATTCTATTAACATAGATGAACAAAGTACTTATCTAAAAAAATTTCTTGAAAAAATTGTAGAATCTCCTTCAGCTAAAGAATGTCCATTGTTAATTTATGAGGAAATGTTTAATAAAGGTCTACTTGAAGAATCTGAATGGTTGAAAAAAAAAGAAACAAAGGTTGAAACATTTTCTTTTATAGAAGAAGTAAAAAATTTAATTAAAGAAAATAATTTATCTTCAATTGAAAATATTTTATCTCGCAGTCCTCTTTTAATTCAAAATATTTGTATTATGGAAGAAAAAAATTTATTAAAACAAATAATAGAAAAAATAGAAAATAATTTTCATAATCAAAATAATAAAATTTGTCTTCAGGCAGTAAAAATATTGAGACATTTTTTTTATATTTTTACTCAACAAGGCCAAGAAGAATTACTTGCGATAATTGAGAATTATTTTGTTGAACAAATAAAAATGGAAAAACATTCTGAAATTTATCATGAATTAGCTTATACATTAGTAGATCGGGCAAAGCAGTATTTATTAATGGGAGATTTTCATAAATTAATTCTTTTAATAGATTTGTTTAAAAAACATCATTTAGTAGAAAATCAATTGGTAGTAGAAAGACATGAATTATCTCGAAAAGTATTGGAAAAAATAGCTTTTGAATTACAAGATATTTTACTTGTTGATTTAAAATCTGATGATCATAAAATACAATATGCATCTTCTCAAGTTATATTAAAACTTGGAGAAGTAATGATTGAGTTTTTAATTAAAATAGTAAAAGAAAATGAAAATGAAAATATTAGAGTGCAAGAAATAATAAAATTTATATTTAAAAATATTGGAGATAATGCTAAAAAAGCTGTAATTAAAGAATTATTGCCAGATATGGCTATAGAACAATTTAAAAATTTAATGAATATTTTAGTTAATTTTGATGATTATAGCGTTATAGACCAGTTAAAAATAATTTTAAAATCTTCAAATCCTAAACTTAGAGAAGAGGTTATAAAAATATTTTTTAAATTAAATACTCCATCCGCTGTAAAATTATTAATTGATCAGATTGACGATTCAGATTATTTAGTGAAAATAAAAATAATAAAATATTTAGGAGAATTAAAAAGTAGAGAATCTATAGAAAAATTGATTCATTTATTAACTACTACAAAACATGTAGATATACAAAAAGAAATTTGTTATAGTTTTGAAAAAATTAAAGATCCAAGAGTTATTTCTGTTCTTTTTTCTATTATTAAAGAAAGAGGAAATTTTTTTTGGAAAAAAACATATTCTTTATCAATTAGAATTTTAGCTATTTATGGTTTAAAAAATTTTCTTAATTCAGAAGTAAAAACAGAATTAGAACATTTAAGTAAAGATAAAAATCCTGCTATTCGAGATATGATTAAAACTGTTTTAGAAGGAAAATAAATTTTTCAAATATATATAACGGCAAAAAATAGTTAACGAACAATTCAAAAAAAATTATGCAAGTAGATGTATTTATGGATAAAGTTAAGTCGTTATATATATTAAAGCCTGAAGGGCTGATATTATTATAGCAATTATTAAATAATTACCAATTAAACCCCCCGAAGGGGTGACATTGTTGTAGAAGGTATATATAACAAAATGTAAAAGAAAAGGTGTACATGGGATACAGAGATTAAAATTTATGCAAACAGATGTATTTATGGATAAAGTTAAGTTTTTATGCCAATTAACTTAAGTCGTTATATATAAGTAAAAAACAAGGAGATTTATAATGATTTCTCTTAAACAAGCTCAAGAATTATCTTTAAAATATACAAAAGAAACAAATGAAGAAAATGTAGATTTATTTTCATCTTTATTGCGAGTATTAAAAAAAGATATTTATGCAGATATAGATATTCCTAATTTTAATCGTTCAGCAATGGATGGTTATGCTGTAAAATCAGAAGATTTAAAAAATGCAAATAAAGATAATCCAATCAAATTAGATTTAATTGAAAGACTTCCAGCTGGTTATATTGCAAAACAAATAATTACTTTTGGAAAAGCTATTAAAATTATGACGGGTGCAATGATGCCTAATGGAGCAGATGCTGTAGTTATGATAGAAGATACTGAAATAAAAGAGGATAAAATTTTAGTTTTTAAAAGTATAAAAAAAGGAGAAAATATTTTTTTTAAAGGAGAAGATTTAAAAAAAGGGGAATTAGTTTTAGAAAAAGGAAATATTATTAGATCTCAAGAACTTTCAATTTTAGCTAGTTTAAATAAATCGCTTGTTTCTGTAAGTAAAAAACCTAAAATAGGCATTATTTCTACAGGGGATGAATTAGTAGAAATAGGTAAAGATTTAAAACAAGGACAAATTAGAGAAAGTAATAGTTTTTCTATTGCTGGTGCTTGTATATTATCTGGAGCAGAACCTTTAGTATTAGGAATATCTAAAGACAACAAAGAAGATTTGTTAAAAAAATTTAATAATATTAAAGAATTAGATATAATAATTTTATCGGGTGGTGTTTCTATAGGAGATTATGATATTGTTAAAGATATTTTAATAAAAGATTTAGGAGTTCATCAAATTTTTTGGAAAGTATCTATTAAACCAGGGAAACCAATATTTTTTGGATGTTTAAATGATATGCTTGTATTTGGACTTCCAGGTTATCCAACAAGTTCAATGATTGCTTTTGAATTATTAGTAAGACCAGTTATTTTAAAAATGTTAGGAAAAAATAATGTATTTAGATCTCATTTTAAAGCAGAATTAAAAAAAGATATTAAAAGAAAATCAGGAAGACAAGAATTTCAACGAGCAATTTTAACTTATGAAAATGGAAAATATTTTGTAATGCCTACTTTTTTTCAACTCTCATCTGTAGTAATTTCTATGATAAAAGCAAATTGTTTAATTATTATTCCAGAAGAAATATCAGAAATAAAATTTGGAGAAATGGTTGAAATAATGCTTTTAGATGAAAAATAAAAAATCATGAATGATATTTAACATATAATATTTTTTAAACAAGAAATCATTAAATCATTTTTGGAAATTAAAAAAAATGTCTGAACAAAAACAAAAGATTACTGTTATTCTTCTGTCTGTAGTTTCTAATAGCATTTTGGTAATATTAAAATTATTGGTTGGTTGGTTAAGCGAATCCATATCTATTCTTTCTGAATTTTGTTCATTCTGGAATTGATTTAATAGTCAGTTTGATTGTTTTTTTTGCAGTAAAAAAATCAGGGAAGCCTGCAGATGAAAAGCATCCGTTAGGACACGATAAGATTGAAAATATTTCTGGGCTTGTGAGAAGCTATGCTTATTTTTATTGCTGCTGGCTGGATTATTTATGAAGCCATTAATAGATTGATTAATCCCCAAGCATTAGAATTTTTGGACATTGGCATAGCAGTGATGTTATTTTCATCTGTGCTAAATGTTATTGTTTCAAAACTACTTTTTAAGGTTGGTCGTAAAACCGAGTCTATGGCAATTCAGGCAGATGCTTGTCATTTGCAGATGGATGTTTAGACTTCAGTTGGGGTAATGTCTGGATTAGGATTTATTTGGTTAATCGAATTACTTTGGAAGGGAATGCATTTTCATTGGATTGATCCAGTGGTTGCAATTATGGTAGCTATATTGATTATTAAAGTTGCTTATGACTTTTTTTGACCTATCAATCAATTCAGGATTTATTAGACGGCAGCCTGACAACCGAAAATCAAACACATTCATGCCAGTATCATGGCGTATTGCTCCCAGATTTGTGGGTTTCACCATTTTCGTACACGAAAAGCAGGAAAGAAACGTTTTATAGAATTTCATTTAATGGTAAAAGACGATATGACAGTTGAGGCATCTCACCAGTTGACTATTATGATTACCAAGAAGATTAAGGAACAAATACCAAGTGCAAATGTTAATATACATATTGAACCATGTGGCAAAGAATATTGTAATGATATTTGTAGAAAAGGTTGTCTACTTACTTCTGAAGAGCGAAAATAAAATTAAAGAGCTGGACTTTTGTAAATTTTGGTAATCTTAAGTAAAATCAAGGTTTTTTTAGATTGATTAGTTTTTGGCAATTTATTTTTAATTTTCAATTGGAAATTAAAATTTTTTTTATTGTTTTGAATTTCGATATAGTATTGTAGAGACAGCGGCTTGTTCCTGTTCGTTATTAGAAAATCACGGACAAAAAATATCTGTTATGGATAATATATCGGTAGAAAAAAACTATTATCACATGATATAAATGCCATAGCATGATATATAAAACAAAATCCATTTTTTACATTTTTGGCTCTGTATTTCATAATCAATATCTGATTTTAATTTTTTATAATGTCACCCTTTCAGGGTTTTTTAAATGATAATTATTTGATAATTGCTATAATAATGTCAGCCATTCAGGCTTTAACCTCTTTAATTTATTCTAATGAACCTGCTTCTGGTGTTCTGGTGTCTGGTGCTCTAGTGTTGAGGTAATCAAATCCAATACTTGTTTTATAATTTTTTTTTTGCATATTATCTATGGTATCTTGTTTAATTATTTTAATTCTTTTAGGTTCTTGTTTTGCTATACTTAAATATCCTTTTCTAACTTTTTGATGAAAAGAAAGATTTTCTTGTTCAATTCTATCTAATTTGCCTTTATGTTTTTCTAATGTTCTTTTAATACCTATTTTTGGAGAAATATCTAAAAGAAAAGTTATATCGGGTTTAATTTTATTAGTAGAAAAATCATTAAGCGTTTTAATTAAATTTATATCTAATCCTCTTCCATAACCTTGATATGCTAATGAAGCATCTGTATAACGATCACAAATAATAAATTGGTTTTTTAAAAGAGATGGGTTGATAATTTTTGAAATAAGTTCAGATCTACTACTTAAATATAAAAGAAGTTCTGTTTTTATATCTATTTTATTTTGAGAATTAAGCAAAATTTTTCTAATTTTTTCAGATATTATAGTTCCACCTGGTTCTCTTGTATAAATTGTAGAATAGCCCATTTTTTTCAGATGATCAACTAATAAATTAGATTGAAGTGTTTTGCCACTACCTTCACTACCTTCAAAAGTAATAAAAATACCTTTTTTCAAAAAACCTCCATTTTTTATTAATTATTTTAAAAAAGTTTTGTTACAGTTTGCTGTGGAAATAAATTGGTAGTAAAATAATAAAAACCTTTATAATGGAATATCTTTTTTTTGTTGTAATATTTTTTGATAATATTTTAAAACTTGATTAGATATATTTTCCCAAGAATATTTTAAAGATTTTTCTCTACCAGCATTTCCCATTTTTATTCGTAAGTCTTTATCTTGAAGTAATTTAATAAGAGATTCTGCTAATAATTTTGGATTTTTTGGGGGTACAAGTAATCCTTCTTTATCTGAAACTACTTCATTATATCCAGGAATATTAGAAGCAACTATTGGTTTAGAAGATGCCATTGCTTCTAATAATATAATACCAAAACTTTCTCTTCCAGTAGCTGGAGAACAAAAAATATCACAAGTAGAATAATATTGAGCAAGATTTTCATATTGAAATCCTACAAAATGAATATCATTTTTTACTTTTTCATCAATAAAATTTTTGTAAAATTTTTGAAATGAACCTTTTCCTACAATGAGCAATCTTACATTAGGAAAACTTTTTTTTACAATATTAAAAGCTTGTAATAAATATCTAAGTCCTTTGCGAGGGTCAAATCTTCCTACAAAAAGAATATTTAATTTATTATCTTTAAATTCTTTTATTTGAGAAATTTCTGCATTAAAATTACAAGTATCAATACCATTGGGAATAATTTGATAATTTTCTTTAAAATATTTACTGGTAAAATTTCCAGCTGCTTGAGAAACCATAATTTTTCCATCTAATTTATCATAATATTTTTGCATTTTTGATTGAAAAATTTTATAAGCTATATTTTTTTTTGAATAAGCATGAAAAGTACCAATATTACAAGATTTTGAATATTTTAATACAGTTAATGGTAAAGTTGGAACTAATGGTTCATGAAAATGAATAATATCAAATTGTTCTTTTTCTAATACTGATTTTATTTTTTTAACTATAAAAAATGGAAGAGTTATTTTTCCAAAAGATCCATTAACATAAATACTTATTGCTTTACCAATTCTAATTACATCATTTTCATTAGGACTAGTATCTTTTGAAGAAAAAGAGGAAGTAATAATTTTTACATCTAAACCATTATTTTTAAAGTGTTTATATAAAGCATAAACATGTTCTGTTACTCCTCCTAAATGAGGATAATAATAAGGGGTAACAATTGCTATTTTCAAAAAATTGTCCTCCTATGTTAAATTGCAATTTAAAGGATAGTAACATGAAAGAAAATTCGAAATTCGAATATCGAAATCCGAAACAAATCCAAATAACCGAAATACTAAATAAATTTTCAATTTATTTAGTATTTTTACCAATAATTTTAACCCCGAAGGGGTGATATTATTGTAGTAAATTTTCAATTTAAAATAAATTCAAAATTCGAAATCGGTAATTATTTTATTTACTGGAATATCATGTTTTTCATAGGGAATAGTATTGATTAATTGTAAATGAAATGCTAAACCAATTGTTTTAGCATTTTTTCGTTTTTTTAGTAATAATCTATCAAAATATCCTTTTCCATACCCAATACGATTACCTTTAAAATCAAAAACTATTCCTGGAACAAGAAACAAATCTATTTTTTTTGGAGAAATAATTCTTAAAAATTTTCTATCGGGTTCTAATATTCCATAAGTTCCTTTTTTTAATTCATCAAAACTATAAATTTCAGATAGCATTAAATTTTGTTTTAAAATTACTGGAACAACAATTCTTTTTTTATTAAGTAAAGATTCTTCAATCATTTCTTTTGTTTCTACTTCTGAACCAAAAGAAACATAAAACATAATTACTTTACTTTCTTGATAAACAGAAAAAGCAAAAAGAGTATTTTTTATCTTTTCACTTTTTTGTTTAATTTGAAATGATTTAAGAAAATTTCTTTTAAGTATTATTTTTTCTCGAAGTTTTTTTTTCTCAAAAACAAACAAAAATTAATCCTTTACATAAAAAGAAACAGAAAACCAATGAGTATTAGATAACTTAAAATCATCTATTACAAAAGCATAATTTACTTCAAAAGTTTTCCATCGAATACTAAGTCCTCCAGAGCCAGTTAATTTTTCATTACCATAAAGAAGTTTTGAAACTCCAGATCTAAATAAAACTTTTTTTAATTGAAATACTTTTTCAGAATTTTTAATGTTATATTCATATTCAAGTCCTAAATTAATATTTTTTGGAGAAAAATTATTATCAATGTTTGTATCTAAAGCTAAAGTACAAATATCTTTCAAATTATAAGCAAATCCAGTTTGAAATTCTAATGGTTTATTTTCTTTTAATCCACTTGTATATTTTATTGTATTTTGTAAATCATCAATTTTTAAACCAAATGATAACGAAGGAGATAATGAGTAAATAATACCTAACCCAAATATATTTCCTTTTCCTTCAAATTTTTTATCTTTTTGATATTCAAAATCAGATTGAATTTTTAAAATTTTTACATCTCCACCAATATAAAAAAATTCTCCAGCCTTTTTCCCATAAGATATAATCCATGTGTTATAAGTATATTTTTCTGGATCTAAATCACATTCTAATTTATTAAATGCTATACCATAAGCACCATAACCTTCATCATATTGAGCATAAGAAAAAACTTGATTTGTAATTGATCCTATATCTAAAGGAAAAAGGTTAGTAGTTATAAAACAAAATTCTTTATTTTTCATTTTAGGTAGACCTGCTGGATTGAAAAAGATAGCATCAGCATTATCACTAATAGCAATAAAAGAATTTCCCATTGCTTTTGCTCTAATTCCCATTTTAACATTAGTAGATAAACTATCTGTTATATCAGAAATTGATAATACAATATTTATAAAAATAAACATAAAAGATAAAATAAATACTCGTATTTTCATATTTTTGCTCCTTTTATTTTACTACAGCAATTAATCGTTTAAAATAAATAGTGGTATTTAATTCGTCTTTAGCTTCTATTATAGCAATATAAACTCCATTATTTACAATAGATTTTGCTTCATTTTTACCATCCCAAGCAGCTAAATTTTCACTTAACATAACACCATTTTTTTCATTTATTTCACAAATATATTCGCCAGCCAAATTATAAATTGTTACTTTTGCTTTTGTGATTTTTTTATTTGGGAAAATTGAGTTAAAATAAAAATTAAAATGTTCGTTTTTTTTAGGATTGAAACAGTTCGTTTCTTTTTTTTCACCTTCATTAAAAGAATACATAATTGCATATTGACTTAAAATTTTATTAGTTTTAAAAGAAATTCTATTTTCTTTTTCATCTTTAAAGAAACTATAAGAAGCAATTTTCCATTCTTTTCCATCTAACATATAAACATTTATATCAGTTTCTTTTAATAATAAAATATTTAAAAGTTCATCAGTATAATGCATAATAATAGTAATGTCTTGATCAAATTCAATATTATTAGGAGTAAACTCAACTATATTTTTTAAAAATTTATATGGAGGAGAAGCAGGGACTTTAGCAGAGGTATTTTTAACTTTTATTTCATTTATTTTTAAAATTTCATTATTTTTTATTTTTGCCGTATAAGGAATATAAGCATATACTTTGTTGTCATCTTTATTAATAATTTCTATATCAGAAAAAGAAAATTTAAAAGTATATGTTTTATTACTTCCATTATTATTTGCATCAAAAACTACTACTTCCCATGTATATGTATCTGGATTATTGTCTGGAATATCTTTTAATAAATCTGAATTAAATTCAAACGATACTTCTCCACTTTCATAATTTCCATAAATATTAATTTGTGCATCAGCTGGAGTAATAAATTCAGTAATAGTTTTACCATCTCCAGTTTTTGCAATTTCTTTACCATCTTTATTTTTAAGAGTTATTTTATAATGACCTTCAGCCCCTTGTTTAGATAAAGTTTCTTTAATTAAGCCAATTCCTTTTTCATCAGTAATAGCAACTTTTAATATATTAATTTTTTCTCTAACCAAACTATCATTTTCTGGATTTTCTTTAATAAATTTTGGACCCATTCTATCTAAAACTACAAATTGTTTAGTAAAAGCACCGTTTTTTAAAACTAATTCAAATTTATCTATAATATAAAAACTTAAAGTGTAAATACCAGGATCTATAATTGGAGCATCTAATTTATAAGAAATTTTTTTATTTCCATCATTAGTACATTTACCTTCTAATCTTTTTCCAAAAGGATTTAATACTTCAATTTTTGATTTAGTAATATCTATTTTTGTATCATCATCTAATATTGCATAAACTTCACCTTTATCTCCAGGTCCTCCAACAGTATTAGGTTCAACTTCACCCGTAGGTTTATACATGATTATATAAGGAGGTAAAGTATCTCCAGGTTCAAAAGGTGGTTCTTTAATATTAAATTGTACTTGAGTTGTTAAACTTGAAATATTTTCTCCTACTTGTAATTCAGGAACCATATGCCATTTTTCCTCTTTATCTTCTGGTTTACTTGCAAAATCAAAAGATCGACCAGATAAAGTAGCCATTATTCGATAATAATAATTACCAGAAGATGATCCCAAATCTATTCTTGTAAAAGCACAACTAATAGTATATTCATGTTTATTTTTTTTCAATTCAGATAAAATAGCCATTCTTTTTAAATTATCCATATCATTTTTATCGTCTCCATCTCCTTTATCTTCTTTAGAACTACCTAATTCTCCAAATTCTTGTTCATATTGATTTACATAATAATAGTCTGTATCTACACCTGATGATAGTTCTCCATTAGCAGGAGTAGCAAATATTTTTTCTTTTCCATTAGAATTAAATTCACTTAAAGAATAAACTATCCATGGTTCTTGATCTGCTGCAGCACAAACATTATAACATCTTCCTATTCCAAAATCTAATATTTGTAATTGATATATATCATCTTCTCCACCAAAAATTTTAGTTTCACCAAGTTTATTTTTTCCTGTTATTTCTGTAAATAAAACCGTATCCCATTCTAAAGTACATGCACCATATTTATATAAAGAAGTTGGCATAACATTAACATTTTTTATTTCTAAATGAACAGTAGTTAATTTTATTTTTAAGGTTGCAATTTTTGATGGATTACCAGCAAAATCAAAAGATTTAATTTGTACGATATAACTTCCATCAGGAGTAATTCTTTCTAATCCTGGATAAGTATCTGCAAAATCTCCATTATCATCTCTTCCATCCCAAGTAGTAAAATTTATTCCTTGAGAAGCATTTTCTATGCTTAATTTTTTTAAAAAATCAAAATTTTCTCCAACAATTGTTATATTTACACTTTCACATTTTTCTTGTAGTTGATAAGAAATTTCTGTTCTATCAACAAGAAATGGATTGAAAGGATTAATTGAAGATCTCGGATTTAAAATTAATGGAGGTTTAGCATCAATAGAAATTAAATTTTCTGATTTAATAGCACCACTATTAGTAGCATTTTTATTATTTTTTATAAAAAAACCTTTTATTATTGTTGATGTTATTTCATAACCATCTTTTTCATCTCCAGTAATATAATGATCATATTTATAAATACCATCTTTTGGATCTCCTAACCAAGTATCATATAAATAAATATCTTCAGCAACAATTCCAATATTTACTTTTGCATCTCCATCAAGACAAGAAGCTGTATCATTTATACTTTCTACAACTTTCATTTCAAATGTTATTTTATCACCAATTTTATAAGGAAGATTTGTTTCTGAATTTCTATTCCCATTAGTAGCATCATACCATTTTACATATTGTATATAAGAAGCATTTGATATCGTCATTAAAGAACATAATAATAATATGACCTTAATAATTAAAAATCGATTATACATAGAATCTCCTTTTATTCCAAATCGCATTCAAACGCTAACTGTGTTGGCTTTGTCGTCGGGTTCCTCCAGCGTATTATTTATACGCTTTTGTCACCTCCTCCTTGCCGCCTTGTTATCATTTTGAATGCAATTTTAGTATTAAATTTAATATAATTATAAAATGATAAAATTAATTACAAAATTTTTTAAAAAAATATATTTGCTATTTATTAAATATGGAACAATTGATTAATTTTTTATTTTATATAATTTCATACTAAACTGAATTTATTTCAAATTTCGTATTTCGGTATTCGGATTTCGGATTTTTTTTATTGTTTTGTATTTTTGTCATTCGAATTTGTTTTAAATTGAAAATTTATATATCATACCTACGGCATTTATGCTAAAAATAATATTTATTTCTACCAATATATTGTCCCTACGAGACATTTACGGAAAAATAATTGTTTATTATTTTTTACCGATATATTATTTCTACGGGATATTTAAAAAAATTCTCTTGTTTCATATTTTGATATTTATATTTGTTTCGAATTTTTAATTTATTAATCTCTAACTATATGTGGTGTTACAAAAATCAAAATTTCTCGAGCATCATCTGTTGATTCTTTATTTCTAAATAAAAAACCAATTATAGGAAATTTTTCTAAAAAAGAAATTTTAGATTCTTTTGTTTGATTAGCATTTCTTGTAAGTCCACCAATAACAGATGTTTCTCCATCTTTTACTCTTACAGTAGTAGTGGCATTAGTAGTTAAAATACTTTTACCTTGTGTAGAAGAAATTTCTGGTTTAATTTCCATTATAATATAATCAGCAATTGTAATAGTTGGTTTTACTGAAAGACTTATTCCAACTTTTACAAAATCAGATACAGTATTTCCAGATTGATCTAATCGAGTATAAGGAATCATTGAACCAACCATCATTGAAGCTGGAACATTATTCATTGTGGAAATACGAGGATTAGATAGAATTTTCAATTTAGTTTGTTCTTCCATATATTTTAAAATAGCATTAAAAGTCATATTATTTATAATAGTTCCAATTTTTAATGTAGTGTTCCCTAAAGCTCCAGGAATATTACTAGCTTCTATTGTTTTACTACCATTTGCACTTATTTCTTGCATTGTTGATGCCCAATCAACTCCTAAACTATTAATATTTGAAGTTTGTATTTCAATAATTTTTGCTTCTATCATTACTTGAAAATCTTTTTTATCTAATTTTACAATTAATTTTTCTATTTCTCTCATTTTTATGCCAATGTCTTTTATAAGAATTGAATTTGTTTTAGAAATAATTTGAAATTTACCTTCTTTGCTAATTCGATTACTTATTGCTGATCCAACTTCTTCTGCTTTAGCATGTGATAAAGTAAATATTTTTTCTTCAATTGGAGAAAACAATTCTTCCATTTCTTGTTTCTTTTTTTCATTTTCCAATGTATTTGTTGTTTCTGACATATCTATTCCATCTACAAAAACATTTTTTAAACCGATTCTAATAATATTTACCTTACGATCATAAATATAAGAAAGATTTTTTAATTTAACAACATATTCTAAAGAATCTATCCAAGATATATTGTCCATTTTTAAAGTAATTTTACCTTTTATGCTTTCATCAATATAAGGATAAGCACCACCCTGAGAAATAATAAATTCTAAAACATTTGTTATTTCAGCATCAATAAAATCAAAAGATATTTTGTTGCCAATATTTTTATTATAAGAAATTTTATTTGTATTTTGGGATGTAGAAATATTAGAAGAATCTTTTTTTGCAATAGGAATTATTTTTTTAATTTCATTGTCATTTTTTTCAATATTAAAATTATCAATCTCATATAAATTAGTAGTTTCTTGATTATCTATTTTTGAAACCATTACTTCTTTTGTAGTTACAACTGGTTGAATTGGTTGAGTAGTGATTTGTATTGTTTCATTTTCTTCAGTATCTAATTTAGCAATATTTTCAGTTTTTTGTTCTTGTATTTTTTGTTTAATTGGTTCTTGTTTTTCGATTGTTTTCAGTGGTTTTTCTTTTGCAATTTCAACATTTTCTTTTTGTTTTTTTTGTTTAGGTACATCTATTTTTTGATTATCTGTTTTTGGGATAATTACTTCTTTTGTAATTGCTACTTGTTTGGTTACTGGTGTAGTAGGTACTTCTTTTGTAGTTGCTACTGGTTTGGTTACTACTGGTTGAATTGGTTGTGTAGTGATTTGTGGTTGAGTAGGTTTTATTGTTTCATTTTTAGTTTTGGAATCAGGAAGATATGCAGTTTCTATTTTAATAGTAGAGTCGAATTTTGATTTTGGGGTTGTTTCTTTTTCTACTTTTTCTTCAGAAAAAGTAAGTTCTATATATAATTTATTTTCTTTTTTAATTATTTTTTGAGAAAAATCTTTTTCTAATTTTAAAACAACTCTTGCTACTTTTTCAGGTTCACTTTGATAATTAGAAGAATAAATACTTGAAACATTTGCTGTATTTATTTCTTTTCTTATAGGTTCTATCAATGTTGTTTCATAAAAATCTATTACTAATCTTAAAGGTTGTTGTAATTTAAAATTATTATATTTTTTAATTTCTGAATCAGATATTATTTTAACAATAGTTTTTCCATTTATTTTTTCTACTTCTATATTTGTAATATTTCCAACTTTTCCCATAACTAAAAAAGTCCAGAAAAAAAAGACAAAAAATGAAATAATAATATTTTTATTTTTAAACATTTTATTTAGCCTCCCTGTTATCTTTTTTAAGTTTTAATTCAATTTTCATAATTGTTTTACCGTCTTCAAGTATTTGTTCAAACACAACTTTATTTTTTTGAATAAATACTAATTTTGCATCTTTAATTAAATCTCCTTCTTTTAAAAAATAACCAATTGGATCATTTTTTAATTCAACTAAAGCACATTTTTTTCCAGATTTTTGCATAATTCCTACTAATTTAAGTTGTTCTAAATTTAAGTTTAATGTTCCTACTTCTTTAATTGGAGGAGTAAAAGGATCTTTTTTAGTACTTATAGGATTATAAAAAGATTTTTCTTTTTGTTCAAGTTTTATTTCTATTTTAGGAGGTAATGAAATTTGTAATTCTGCTTCTTGTACTTTTTTTTCACAACTTCCAAGAATAACACATGATAAAATAATAAAAATAAATAAATATTTCATTTTTTTGCTCCGTTTTACAAATCATTTAATTATTTAAATAAATATGTTCCTAAAATCATTTTTACAATTAAAGTTTCTTTTTCTTCAGATTGGTCTCCAGAATATTTTTCAAGATAAATTTTTTGAGGAATAATTATTCGAGATAAATTAGATAATTCATCTAAAAACATTCCTACTGTATGATACTCTCCCTTAAAATCTACTTGAATAGCAAATTCATTATAAGAACCTTTATCTATTATTTCTAATCCTTCATCTTTATATATTGGATTAAAATTATTAAATTCCATTTTACATTTTACTCTACTTCCAGTAATATTTTCTAATAAACTATAAACTTCTGGTTGATCAGTATTTTTGGGAATTTCATAAAAAATTTCTTCTAATATTTTTGTTAATTCTACATATTCTAATTCCATTTGTTTTGCTTCTAATTCTTTAATTTTTGCTTCTTTTATTTGTTGCTTTATTTCTATATATTCATTTTTTAATTTTTTAATTTCTTTTATTTTAGGTTTGATGAAAAAATTCAAATATAATAACACTAAAATAATTCCTATGAAAATAATCCCTATTTTTTGTTGTTTAGAAAGATTTTTAAACCAATTCACAACAACCTCCATTTATTATTAAAAACTTTATTTAACAAACTTACAAAACTTTACAAATCAAGGGGTAGATGGTGTAGATAAATTACAAAAAAATATGATTTTAAAAGATATTATTTTTTTTTCCTCTACTTGTCCTGATTGAGTAGAAATTAATTTTATATTATTAAAATATGGAATTTGGGTTAAATTTTTAACAAATGAACAAATTGCCATATTAGAAAAAGCATAGCCATCTATTCTTCCTTCATCACGATTTTTAGTTTTATTATATCCAATATCGCATAATGTTAACCATACAGTTTCTGGAACATTGTTATTTATATATTCTAACATTTTAGGCCAAATTTCTTGTTTTTTTCTTAAATTATTTCTTATTTCTACTTTATTAAGTGCTTCATCTCTTATTTTTTTCATTTCTTCACATTTTCGAATTATAGGTTGATATCTTTCTAATTCTTGTTTTTGTTCTATGACTAATTTATTAAGATTTGCTACTTTAATACTTATTGCAAAAGATATAAAAAGAAAAAAAATTCCTAAAATAATTAAACTAGTAGATATCATTATAATTTTTGCAAAGTTTTTTTGTTTTGAAATTTCTTCTGGTGTTAATAGATTTATTTTTATCATTCTATCACCTTCCTTAAAGCTAATCCTAAACAAGTACTTGATAAAGAAGATATTTCTTGAAGATATTCTGGAGGAAATTTAATTGGATTAAATTGAATTTTTTTAAAAGGATTTATTATTTCTACAAATAAATTTAATTTTCTATTTAAAATTCTGTCTATATTTTTATATTTTGCTCCGCCTCCACTTAATATAATTTTTCCAACATTCATATTATAAAAACTAGATTTATAATAATCAATTGATCTTTGAATTTCCATAATTAAATTTTCTAAAATATTATTTACTGAAAGCAAATTTACTGTTTGTGTTTTTTTATAATTTTCTGCTTCTTCATAACTTATTTTCATTTCTTGAGAAATTGCTTGAGTAATTTCTTTGCTTCCCATTGCAATATCTCTTGTAAATTGAAGTTCTTCATTATTTAAAATAATAATATTTGTAGTATTGGCTCCAAGATTAATAAAAGCAACTACGCCTTCTTTATTAGTAGTATTAGTTAAATAACTATTAACTACAGCAAAAGAATCAACATCAATAATAGATGGAGAAAGTTTTAATTTATTTAATATTTCAAGATGTGTATGAATACGTTCTTTTTTAATTGCTACTAATAAAACATCTGTTCCTTTTTCATTTTCAGATGTTGCTAAAATTTGAAAGTCTACGATAACATCTTTTATGTCAAAAGGAATATATTGTTCTGCTTCCCACATAATAGATTGTCGTATTTCTTTTTCTTGCAAAAGAGGCATTTTTATTTTTTTAACAATAGCAAATTTTCCAGATATGCTTGTTACAACAGTTCCTTTTTTGATATGGAAATTATTTTTTTGAATAATATTTTTAATTGCTTCTTCTACAGCCATAGAATTTGTAATTACTCCATCAACTATAGTTCCTTCAGGTAAACGAGATAATCCAAAATTAACTAATTCAATTCCTCTTGTGGTTTTTTCTATTTCTATGATTTTTACAGAATCTGTTCCTATATCTATTCCTATACCTTTATTTTTTTTAGACCCAATTATTTTTAATATTTTTCCCAACATTTTTTTTCACCTACTTTTTTAAAAAGTCTAAATATATAATTGTGTAGAATACATAATGTTTAAAGTTCGCAAGATGTCAAGAAAAAATAAAAAAATATTGACAAAAGGAAAAAAGAATATAAAAAAATTCACAACAAAATTATTTTATATTGAAAAATAAAAGGAGTTTTTTTGAAAGATAATATTTTACAACAAATTATTTTATTAGAACAAGAAACAGATGAAATAATAAAAGAAAAGCAAAAAGAAAATCAAATAAAAATAAATTTATCAGAAAAAGAATCTGAAAAAATTATTGAAAAATATAAAGAAGATGCAAAAATATTATCTTATAATTTTATAAAAGAAAAAGAAAAAGAAATTGAAAAAGAAATTGTTCAAATTCAAGAACAATTTAAAAAAGAACAAAACAAAATAGAAGAAAAATCTTTTAAAAAATTTTCTGAAGTAGTTAATTTAGTATTAGAATATGTAAAAAAAATATAGATATTTTATTTTGTACATAAAAATTTGTGGTTATTTTTTTTATACTGATAGATGAGATTATCCTTATCAATAATTAAAGTTAAAAAAGGATGAATATAATAATGCGACAATTGAAATTGTATTCTGATGAGGACATATTAAATAATACAGCAAACAATTTATTTTCTTCATTCTTTATCAAACCTATTGATTTTTCAAAAATTGATAGAAATTTTATTAAAACTTATGTAGTTAATACATCTCACAAATCAGATAGAAAAATAAATGGGGAGTTTTATACAAAAAATAAAAAAATATTAGAAGAATTATCTAATAATATTTTTTAGAAGACAAAAGATTTCAAATTATTAGACCCATCTTGTGGCGAAGGTGATATCTTGATTTATTTTATTGAAAAATTTATCAATGAACATCTCCAACAAATCAATAATGACCTGCTAATAAATAAAATTATAGATAATTTTTATGGTTTTGATATCAACCCTAATGCGTGTTTAATATCAAAATATAATATTTATAACTTATTGAAAAAATATTTTGATTTTAATCTGTTATGTAAATATAACTTTAATAAATTAAACATATTATGTTTTGATTTTACCTTGAAGCACAATATAAAACCATATATAAATTTTTTTGATTTTATAATTGGGAATCCACCATTTATAACTTATTATGGGAAACACGCAAAGCCTTTATCCCAAGAAAAGAAAAATTATTATATCTATAATTATGATTTTATAAGTAACAAAAAAATAGATAATCGGTTAAATTCTTCCATGTTTTTTATTGAAAATGCTTTTGATATTTTAAAGGAAAGTGGATCATTGAAGTATATTTTGGACATTAGTTTTTTTGAACCGCCTTATAAACAAATAAGAAATTATATAAAACAATATTCCGTACAACAAATCGTTAATAATATTAAAGGATTTGATAATGTTTATAGTGGTCAAACAATATTGAGTGTTAATAAAAGCCAGAATTATGTAAATCAAATATTATGGAAAGATTTTGAGACTCAAGATATAGTTAGAATTAATAAAAGCAATTTTAATTTTATTAAACCTTTTAGTAAAAAAGATGAATATCTAATCAACAAGATAGAAATGAACAGTAATAAATTTGATTCATATTTTGGTCATAAAGAAATACGGACATGTGCAGTTCTGACAGGAAGAACTAATGATTTTGTGACCGACAAAATAAATCCTATTTCAATAAATAATTTTTATCCTTTTTTAGAGGGTGCAAAAGGATTGCCTGATAGATTCAAGATAGTAACTCCATGCGATAGAATTTTAGAATATGATTATGCAAAACAATTAAAGATATCAAATGAGTTCAAAATTGAATTAGAAAAGAAAGGAATTAAAAATAAAAAAAGAATAGGATTGGGTAACGAAATAGCATATAAATCACCCAAGATATTCATTAGACAATCAGCAAAAAAACTTATTGCTGCATATACAGAAGAATATTTATGTACTAATAATAGTATTTATATAATATTTAAAAAATTACTAAGGAATGATACTAAATTCTATTTAAAATATATTTGTTGCCTCCTAAATTCTGAATTATTAACTTTTTATGCATTAAAGAAAAATATAATTAGAATTGAAAAAGGTAAAATTCCTCAAATTCGTTTATCAGATTTATATAAATTGCCAATGAAATTTTGCGATAAACAAGAAATGGAACAAATTATTCAATACGGTTTTGAAAATTATTGTAATTCTATTGAAATGGATTATTTAATCGCAAAATTATTTAATATTTCTAATGTAGAATTAAATTATATAATTCAATATAATAGAACAATTGAAAAAGGGTTGAAAGATGAATAATGAAAAATATGAAATAAATCTAAAAAATGATATCGCCACTATTTTTGAGAAAATTATTAATGATATGAATAATAAAATTAGTTTAAGAGTCCAATCAAGAGCCGGTGCTGAAATAAGTAACATTTTTGAAAAGAAATTTGTTGAATATGCAAAAACAAATATTTGTACAAATATAACAAATGCCGAAAGTTTTTCTGAGGGAGCGACTAAAAATCCATTTGACATTAAATTTGATTATAAATTCAAAGGGTGTGAGGAACTTATTTGGGGTGATATTAAAGCATTTAATTCAAAGTATGAAGACAGTAATCCTGATATAGGGACAGTAAATAAAGTTATAAAATTTATGTTAAATGGGCATTTTTATATCGTATTTATTTTAATGGAATATACTGCTCATGATGAACACTCCATTTATTTTGAAAAGTATTCAGATACTAATTTACATGTAAAAGTAGAATTATTAAAAGATATTCATACAAGTTTTCGATTAAATCCTAAAAACCAATTACAAGTTAATTATAAAGTTCCATTTATGTATCGAGATAAAAAAGATTTTATATTATTGTTAGAAAAGAAATATAAAGAATCTTTTGAAAGACAATATGTTAAGGCAGAAAAGAAGTTGAAAGAAGCCGAAGAATTATTTGATAAAGTAAAGAAAATCCAAAATATTATTTAGTCATTTTTTTGCTTATTTAATAGGAAATAGATAAGATGTGTTATAGATTGCTTAATAGTGAACAACACGAGTAAACATAATTATTGATTTATGTTATATTTTTTCCGATTTAAGGTGGTTAAATTATTTTAAATTAGTTAGTTAATAGTAAAAAAATAAGGATTGAAACATATACAAGCATTTTTGAATAACAAAAAATGTAAGTGTTAATTTTTAAAAAAAAGGTTATTATATGGCTATTGCTTTAATGAAAAAAATAAATATTTTTGCTCATATTTCTCTTCAAGATAAAATTGTTAATACTTTACAAGATTTAGAATTAGTGCAAATTATAGATATTAATCCTATTTCTTCTATGTCTGTTTCTGAATGTGATGAAATTAAATCTCTTAAAAATAATTTAAAACAAATAGAAGAATCAATTAAATTTATTAGTACTTTTGAAACAAAACAGATTAAAGAAAAACCTATATTAGAAGAAGAAGAATTTGAAGAAACAGGAAAAAAATATGATTTTTTACCTATAAAACAAAAAATAGATAATTTTTCAGAAAAAATTGATTTTTTAGAAAAAAAAGAAAGTTCTTTAAATATTATTCATCAATTTCTTATTCCATGGAAAAACCTATCTTATTCATTAGATTCATTGGAAAAAATTAAAAATAGCACTAATATGCAATTTTTTTTAGGAAAACTTTCTATTCAAAATAAAGATGAAGTAGTTAGATAAATAAATAATATAACTTCTAATTATATTTTTGAAGTAATATCAGAAAATAAAGAAGAAATATTTTTTCTTTGTATTTTTATTAAAGAATATTTTAATTCTTTTTTAAACATATTTAAAAAATATGGATTTACTCAAGTTACTTTACCAATACAAAAAAATACAGTTTTTCAAAATTTAGAGGAAATAAAAAATAATTTTATTGAAATTAAATTAGAAAAAGAAAAAGTAATAAAAGAAACTCAATCTCTTGGTTTTGATAAAATAAAATTAATGATCAAATCTGATTATATAAGTAAAATAATAAAACAAAAAGAAATAAAATATCATTTTTCGAATACAAAACAATCTATTTTAATTAGTGGGTGGATTAAAAAAAATAATACTGATACAATTATAAAAAAATTATCTCAATTTAAAGAAACTGAAATTTTATTTTTGGCTCCTTCTCCAGAAGAAAATCCGCCAGTTGATTTGAATAATAAAAACTTATTTAAACCTTTTGAAATAATAACAGAACTTTATGGAATTCCTCATTATAAAGAGGTTGATCCTACACCTTTTTTAGCACCTTTTTTTGCTCTTTTTTTTGCTCTTTGTATGACTGATGCTGGATATGGATTAATGATTTTATTAGCTTCTTTTTTTTTATTAAAGAAATTTTCGGATAAAGGAGCAAAGAAGTTTTTACATTTATTTATTATTTTAAGTAGTAGTACTGTTATTGTAGGAATATTAACTGGTGGATTTTTTGGCATAGATTTTAAAGGGCTACCTTCTCAATTAAGTTTTTTACAAAACATTAGAAAGTCAATAATGCTTTTTGATCCTATAGAAAATGCAATGACATTTTTTATTATTGCTATAGGATTAGGAATTATTCATATTTTATTGGGCTTTTTTATTAAAATGATATGGAAAATTAAAAATGGATTTATTCTTGATACATTACTTGATGAAATGCCTTGGATTGTAATAATTATAAGTTGTATTTTTTTATGTCTTATTTCTATTTTTTCTCCTCATTTAATTTTAGCAAAAAATATTTGTTTTATTTGCTTTGTAATGTCTTGTTTAACTATTGTTGTATTTGGAGGAAGACCAAGAAAAGGTTTTAAAAGAATTCTTGTAGGAATTTATAAATTATATGGGATTATGGGAATAGTTGGTGATATTTTATCTTATACTCGTTTATTAGCATTAGGTTTAGTAAGTTGTGTTTTAGCTTCTGTTATTAATATTGTTGGTGGTGTTTTTTGGAGTTATGGTATTAGTTTTTTTGAAAAAGGAGGAATTGGATTTATTCTTTTTTTATTTTGTGCAATTATGAGTTTATTAGTTATTGTAGGAGGGCATTTATTTATTATTCTTATTAGTATTTTAGGGTCATTTATTCATACAATGAGATTACAATTTGTAGAATTTTTTACTAAATTTTATGAAGGTGGTGGTGATTTTTTTTCACCTTTTAAAAAAGAAGAAAAATATATTAGATTTAAAAATTAAAAAAACAAATATTTTTAAATATTGCTATAATGAATTTTTTTTAGTATAATGGTTATTATGATAAAAAACTAATTTGAATTTTTGTAAAAATGTTTATTTTATTAAAAAATTGTATTATTAAATAACATTAAAAAGGAGAATAGATTAGATGGCAACATTAAAAGAATTATCTCAAAAACCAGAATCTTTATCTGAAGGTCATAGATTATGTGCTGGTTGTTCTGCTTCTATTGCTGTAAGACAAGTTTTAATGGCTATAAATAAGCCCGTAGTAGTTACTTGTGCTACTGGTTGTTTAGAAGTAGCAACTACTATTTATCCTTATACAGCATGGAACGTGCCTTTTGTTCATTCAGCGTTTGAAAATGCTGGAGCTACTATTTCTGGAATAGAAGCAGCTTATAATAATTTGAAAAAAAAGGGAAAGATAGATAAAGATATACAATTTGTAGCTTTTGGAGGAGATGGTGGAACTTATGATATAGGATTTCAAGCTCTTTCGGGAATGATTGAAAGAGGACATAATGCTCTTTATGTTTGCTATAATAATGAAGCTTATATGAATACTGGTATTCAAAGATCTGGTGCTACACCTAAAGGAGCAAATACTACTACAGCACCAGCAGGTTTTGTTTCATCTGGAAAAAAAGAGCAGAAAAAAAATTTAACTGAATGTATTATTGCTCACAATATTTCTTATGCTGCACAATCTATTGTTGGTAATTGGAAAGATTTAACAAATAAAGTTCAAAAAGCTGTTTCTATTCAAGGAACTTCTTTTATAAATATTCTTTCTCCTTGTCGTTTAGGTTGGGGATTTCCACAAGAAATGACACTTGAAATTGGACGATTAGCAGTGGAATCTTGTATTTGGCCATTGTATGAATTTGAAAATGGAAAATATAAAATTACTTATCAGCCAAAGGAAAAAAAATCAGTAATAGAATGGTTAAAATCACAAAGTAGATTTGCTCATTTATTTAAAAATGGAAAAGAAGATATTATTGAAGAAATTCAAAAACATATTGATTTTGAATGGGAAAGACTTATAAAAAGATCCGCAGAATAAGGAGTTTATTTTGCAAATAAATGCTAAAACAAAACTTTGTGCTGTAATTGGTGATCCAATAGAACATTCTTTATCTCCAATTATTCATAATGCAGCTTTTAAAAAATTAAAATTAAATTACATTTATACAGCTTTTAATGTAAAAGATGTAAAATCAGCATTACTTGGAGTTAAATCTTTAAATATCAAGGGCTTAAGTGTAACTATTCCTCACAAAGTAGAAGTTATTAAATATTTAGATGAAATAGAAGAAATATCTAAATATATTGGTTCTGTTAATACTATAATAAATGAAGAAGGAAAATTAAAAGGGTTATCAAGTGATGGTTTTGGTGCTTTAAAATCTTTAAAAGAATGTGGTGTTAAATTAAATAATAAAAAAGTTTTAATTTTAGGATCTGGAGGTGTTGCTCGCGCAATTGCTTTTACATTAGTTCTTAAAGAAAAAATTTCTCAACTTACAATTTTAGGAATTATAGAAGAAGAAGTTAATCAATTAAAAAATGATATATTATCTAAAACTAAAGTAAAAGTTAAAGGAAATATTTTATCAAATGATTTTTTAAAGCAAGAAATAGAAAATACAGATATTCTTATTAATTGTACTTCTGTTGGAATGTATCCAAAAGTTAAAGAAACTTTAGTCCCATCAAAATATTTAAAAAAAAATTTAGTAGTATTTGATGTTGTTTATAATCCAGAAAAAACTTGTTTATTAAAAGATGCTCAAAAAAAAGGTTGTAAAATTATTTCTGGATTAGATATGTTTATTTATCAAGCTGCGGTTCAATTTGAAAAATGGACTGGAATTTCTGCTCCAATAAAAGTAATGAAAAATGCTGCAAAAAAGGCATTAAAATGAATATAGTTTTAATTGGATATAGAGGAACTGGAAAAAGTGCTATAAGTAGAGTTTTATCTAAAAAATTAAAATTGGAAGTAATTCATATAGATGATTTAATTACACAAAAAGCTGGAATTTCTATTTTAGAAATTGTAAGTAAATTTGGATGGGAAAAATTTAGAGAATTGGAATCTGATATAATTTTTGAAATTTCTCAAAAAGATAAATGTATTATTGATACAGGTGGCGGAGTTATTTTAAAAGATGAAAATGTAGTAAATTTAAAAAAAAATGGAGTAGTAATTTTACTTAAAGCAAATATTGAAACTATTGTTAAAAGGATTGAAAAAGGTAAAGATAGACCATCTTTAACAGGGGAAAAAACATTTATTGAAGAAATACAAGAAGTTTTGTCTCAAAGAGAAGAAAAATATAATAAAGCTGCTGATTTTGTTATAGATACATCAAATTTAAGTATTGAAGAAATTGTTAATGAAATTATATTTAATATTAAAATTTGAAAAATAAATATTTTAAATTAGATAAGAAAGTAATTGCTAATTTGCATAAGATAATATTTTTTTAAAAATACTAAAAATAATTTTAAATAAGGAAAAAAAATATGGAAATTCTTTGTTGTGGTATTTTAGTAGCAGATGCTATTGGTAAACCAGTAGAAAAATTACCAAACAAAGGTGAATTAAGTTTATTAAATAGTATTGCTTTACATGTTGGTGGTTGTGCTGCTAATACTGGAATAGGATTAGCAAAAATTGGTATTAAAACTGGAATTATGGGATGTGTTGGAGAAGATAATTTTGGAAAATTTATAGAAGATTATTTTGTTACACATAAAATAGATATTAGGGGAATAATTAAAAAGAAAAATATTGCTACTTCTGCTACATTAGTATTAGTTTCTTCACAAGGAGAAAGATCATTTTTACATTATATAGGTGCTAATCAAGAATTTTCTTTAAAAGAAATAAATTATAAATTGATTGAAGAATGTAAAATTTTTCACATAGGTGGAGCTTTTCTTCTTCCTAAATTAGATGGAAAGCCAATGGAAAATCTTTTAAAAAAAGTTCAAGAAATGAAAAAAATTACTTCTTTAGATTCTTGTTGGGATGATAAAAAACAATGGGATAAATTAATTAAGCCATGTTTAAAATATGTAGATATTTTTCTTCCAAGTATAGAAGAAGCAAAAAAAATTACTCATCATAAAACTCCAGAAAAAATTGCTGAAACTTTTATTAATTGGGGAGTAAAAATTGTAGGATTAAAAATGGGAATAAAAGGTTCTTATATTAGAACTAAAGATACAGAAATTTATATCCCTTCTTATTCTGTAAAATGTATTGATGCTACTGGTGCTGGAGATTCTTTTGTTGCTGGATTTCTTACGGGAATTATTAAGGGTTGGAATTTAGAAAAAACTGGAAAATTTGCTAATGCTGTAGGTGCTTTATGTGTTCAAGAAGTAGGTTCTACAAAAGGAATTAAAAGTTTAAATCAAACTTTACAATTTATAAAAGATAATAATATTAAAATAAAAAGTTAATCAAAATTTTTTTTAGAAGGAGTTGTTGTTGAAAAAAGCTATAATTTTTGGAGCAGGAAATATTGGCAGAGGTTTTTTAGGACAATTATTATTTTTATCTGAATATAAAGTTATTTTTATAGATGTTGACATTAATTTAATAAATTCATTAAATAAAGAAAAAAAATATTGTATTGAAATTGTTGGAGAAAATCCAGAAAAAATTGAAATTACAAATATTGAAGCTATTTTTGCTCAAGAAAAAGAAAAAATTATAAAAGAAATTGTTTCTTCAGACATTATTGTAAGTGCAGTAGGAGTTGGTGCTATAAAATATATTATTCCTACAATTGCTTCTGGATTATTAGAACGATTTAAAAAACAAGTAATAACTCCACTTAATATAATTATTTGTGAAAATCTTTATAATGCAAAAGAATTTTATAAAAAAAGTATTTTAGAAGAATTAAAAACAAAATCAATTTCTTTATTAGAAATAACTTCTTATCTTGAACAAAATTTGGGATTAGTAGAATCTGTAATTGGAAGAATGGTTCCAATTATGACAAAAGAAGAAAAAGAACAAAATCCACTTCTTATTAAAGTAGAAAAATATTGTGAATTACCAGTTAATAAAGAAGGATTTAAAGGAAAAATTCCACAAATTATTCATTTAATTCCAGCAGATAATTTTCAATCTTATGTTGATAGAAAATTATATACTCATAACTGTGGACATGCAATATGTGCTTATTTAGGAAATTATAAGGGCTATACTTATATTGCTGATGCTATTTGTGATAAATGGATATATGAAAAAGTACTTTTGGTGATGAAAAATGAAACTGGAAAAGCTTTAATAAAAAAACATAATCTTGATGAAAAAGTTCATTTTGAGCATGTTGAAGATTTAATAAAAAGATTTGGAAATAAATTTTTAGGTGATACTATATTTAGAGTTGCTCGTGATCCTATTAGAAAATTAAGTTTTTCTGATAGATTAATTGGTGCTGCTAATTTATGTCTTTCTTTTAATATTATTCCTGATAATCTTTGTTTTGGGATTGTATTAGCGTTTAATTATTTTAATGAAGATGATATTTGTTCTCAAGAATTAAAAACACTTCGTGAAAAAGAAGGAATAGAAGGGATAATGGAAAAAATTTGTAAAATTGATTTGAATAGTGATTTAGCAAAAATAATAAGAGAAAAAAATCAAAAATATATAAAATAATTTTGTTTTTTTAAATAAAATGGAGGGAGAGATAATGAAACCTATTTTACAATTAGCTTTAGATTTCGTTGATTTATCTCGAGCAATTAAAGTAGCAGAAGAATCTGTAATAGGAGGGATTGATTGGTTAGAAGTAGGTACTCCTTTGATAAAAAGTGTTGGAGTAGGTGCTATTAGAAAAATAAGAGATATTTTTCCTAACAAAACAATAATAGCAGATATGAAAACAATGGATGCTGGTAGAATAGAAGTTGAAATGGCTTTTAAGTCTGGAGCAAATATAGTAAGTGTTTTAGGAACAACTTCTGATTTTACTATTTTAGAATGTGTTGAAACAGCAAAAAATTATGGTGGAAAAATAATAGTTGATTTAATTAATATAAGTATAGAAAATTTAGTAAAAAGAACAAAAGAAGTAGAAAAATTAGGTGTAGATTATATAGGTATTCATTTTTCTATTGATGAACAAATGTCTGGAGAAATTTCTTTTTTTGAAAAATTAAAAGAGGTAGTAGAAAATGTTAGTATTCCTGTAGCAATTGCAGGAGGAATAAATTCAGAAACAATTGTTGATGCAATAAATGCTGGAGCAAGTATTATTGTAATTGGAGCTGCTATTACTAAATCTATAGATGCTACAAAATCTACACAACAAATTAAAAAAGCACTTGTAAGTGGTGTTAAAATACAAACAAATCTTAGTAAAAAAATAGGTTTTTCTCATATAAGAGAATTATTAAATAAAATTTCTACTGCTAATCTTTCAGATGCATTTCATAGAGGTGGAGTTTTAGATGATATTTATCCAATTATAACATCTTCTAAAATGGTAGGACCTGTTTTAACTGTAAGAACTAATTCTGGTGATTGGGCAAAACCAGT
>JBDRGX010000036.1:0-2578 GCA_043817485.1 bacterium | reverse complement strand
ATAATTGTTTTTTTTATTTTCTTACAAATATTAAATTTTCATTGACAATTTTAATAAAAAATAAAAACATTTATTCATAAATTATATTTAATTGGAGAACAATTATGAAAAAAAATCTTTTTTATTTATTATTCATTTTTTTTGTTTCTTTTGTTTATGCTGAAGATGATTTTACAATTGAATTTTTAGATTTCGATCCTGGAAACAATAAAGCAGAAATTTCTATTTCTTCTATTTTAAATATGGGCGGAGTTTATTTGGGCTTTGATAATTCTCCAAAATATTTATCATGGAATACCTCTAATCTTGGGTTTATTCAAAAACCAATGATTTGTTTAGATACTCTTTTTATTCCTTTAAGCATAAGTCAAAAAAAAGAATTTACAGATTTTTCCTTTTATGATCAAAAATTACCCCAAAATCCAGTAATTGATTTGAAAGCAAAACAAAAAAATGGTATTTATGAAATTGCTTTTTGTCATCCTTTCTTTGATACAACTATTGGTTTTTTATGGGAAAGACCTTTAATAGGGACTTTAGAATCTTCTTTTAATGGAATTTTTGCAAGAATTAAAGCAAAAGATAAAAAAACTAATAATTCAATAATTTTCGAATCTACTCTTTCCATAAATATAGATTCTTTGTTTAAATTAGATATATTTAGATTTGGACTGGGAAAAAGAATAACTCCTTTTTTAAATTTGGGCTGGGGTTTAAATTTTTATCAATTGTTGGCTTCTATGAATTTAAAAGCAGAAATTGATGCTAAAGCTTCTTTAAATGCTGGAGATTTAATATTTTTTAATACTGAAAAAGCAAACTTAAATCAAAGCATTGATATTCAATATCAAAAAACATCTTGTGGCTTTAATTTAGGAGGAAGTTTATATAATACAAAATCTGGACTTGAATTGGATTTTTCTTATAATTATATTCCAATATTTGATTTAAAAGGAGATATTATTTCCATATCTAAAATACCAAAATTTTTAGCAGATAAAGATTTAACAAATATTACTAAAGAAACACTTACTGATACTGTTGATAGTAAAAGTACATTTGAAAATTTTCTGATTTTCAGAATGCCATCTAATTTTAATTTGGGATTTACTCATAAAAACATATTTTTTACTACGGGAATAAATTTTATTAAATATTTTAATCCTTTTTCAATAACTTATGAAAAAATTGATGAAAAATCAGAAAATCAAAGTAATGTAATTTTTTCTGCTAATCCTAATTATTCTCTTAAATTAGGATTAGATTTTAAATTAATTAGATTTAGTGCTGGATTTACAAATATTGAAGAAAAAGGAAAAACCATTTCTATTCCATTGGCTTCAATAATATGTAGTTTTAAAATAATACCTCCATTAAAAATAAATATAGAAATAATAGGAATTCCTGGTCCTGTGTTAAAAACAGGTTTTGTTTTTGCTTTTTAAAAAATAAAAAATGAATAATTTAATTAATTTACAAAAAAGAAATATTGCTATTCTTTCTGGGGGCTATTCCAAAGAAAGAGAAGTTTCTCTTCGATCTGGAAAAGCAGTTTTTGAAGCATTAAAAAAACATAAATTAAAACCAATTCTCATAGATCCTCAAAATAAAAATTTCATTCAGGATTTTTATAAATATAAAATTGATTTAGTATTTATGGCTCTACATGGTGGTTTTGGAGAAAATGGATCTATTCAAGGTTTGTTAAATTTACTTAATATTACTTATACTGGTTCTGATGTAGAAGCAAGTGCTTTAGCAATGAATAAAATTTTAACTAAAGGTGTTTTAAAAGAAAACAAAATTCCCATTCCTTCATATTATGTAATAAATAATAAAAACTTACAAGATGAATGTAAAAATATTTTGAAAAAATTTTCCCTCCCAATAGTATTAAAACCAAGTTCTGAAGGTTCAAGCTTTGGAGTTTTTATTATAAAAGAAGAAAAAAAACTTTTTTCAACCATTAAAAAAATTCAACAAGAATTTAAACAAATTTTTATTGAAAAATTTATTAAAGGCAGAAATATAACTATTGGTATTTTAGGTAAAGAAGTTTTACCTATTTTAGAACTTCGGCCTAAAACAGAATTTTATGATTATAAAGCAAAATATACTGCTGGATTAACTGAATTTATTATTCCAGCTCCTTTTCCTAAACACATTTATGAAAAAATTCAAAAATTAGCTTTTAAAACACATGAAGTATTAGGATGTAAAGATATTTCTCGAATAGATATGATCATAGATGAAAATAATAAACCTTTTGTATTAGAAGTAAATACATTACCTGGATTAACTGATTTAAGCGATTTTCCAGCTCAAGCTAAAACTGCTAACATTTCTTATGATGAATTAATTTTAAAAATATTGAATTTGGCAATAGAAAGAGAAATTATCTCAAAGGAAAAAAATGAAAAATGAAGCATTGCAAAAAGCTGAATTAGCAAAAGAAACTTCTTTTATATTAGCAAAATTATCTACAAAAACAAAAAATGAAATTTTATTAAAAATTGCAAATGAATTATTAAAACAAAAAAATGAAATTTTACAAGCCAATAAAATTGATTTAGACACA
>JBDRGX010000035.1:0-6713 GCA_043817485.1 bacterium | reverse complement strand
TTAACTGTAAGAACTAATTCTGGTGATTGGGCAAAACCAGTAGAAGCTATAGATATGGCAGAACCAGGAACTGTAATTATTATTGATGCTAATGGTATAGGTCCAGCAGTATGGGGAGAATTAGCTACTTATAGTGCTATTCAAAAAAAAATAGCAGGTGTTGTAATTAATGGAGCAATTAGAGATATATTAGAAATTAAACATCTTAAATTTCCAGCATTTGTAAAAAAAATTCAACTTAATGCTGGAGAACCAAAAGGTTTTGGAGAAATAGGAATTCCAATTAAAATTTCTGGAATTACTATTTATTCTGGAGATTGGGTAGTAGGAGATGATGATGGTGTTATAGTAATCCCTCAACAAAAAGTAGTAGAAATTGCTAATAGAGCAATGGATATTTTAGAAAGAGAAAATAAAATAAAAAGAGAAATTCAAGAAGGTAAAACTTTAAGCGAAATTGTTGAATTGTTAAAATGGGAAAAGAAATAAAAAAAATTAATTCTACTAAAAATAATAATTTGCGATAATTTTAAAAATCACAAAATTTTTTATTTAAAACTTAATTTTAATTGGAGGTATATTTATGATTGAAGGAGTAAAAGTAAAACATTTGAAAGTTATTCCCGATGAAAGAGGAAAATTGATGGAAATGTTCAGATGCGATGATGAGTTTTTTAAAAAATTTGGTCAGTTATATTTATCAGTAGTTTATCCTGAAGTTGTAAAGGGTTGGCATTATCATAAACAACAAATTGATCATTTTGTTGTTGTTAAAGGAATGGCTAAAATTGTTTTATATGATGCAAGAGAAAATTCTCCTACTTATCAAGAAGTGCAAGAATTTTTCATGGGACAAGATAATCCAATTCTTCTTGTAATTCCTACTTATGTTTATCACGGAATGAAAGGTATTGGAACAGAACCCGTGTATCTTATAAATTGTCCCACAGAACCATATAATTATCAAAATCCTGATGAATTTAGAGTAGATCCTCATAAAAATGATATTCCTTATAAATGGGAGAAAAAAGATGGATAAAAAAACTTTACTTATTACTGGTGGTGCGGGATTTATTGGTAGTAATTTTACTCGTCATATTTTAAAAAAATATCCTCAATATAAAATTATTGTTTTAGATAAACTAACTTATGCTGGGAATTTAGATAATCTTTTAGATTGTCAAAAAAATAAAAACTTTACTTTTATTAAAGGAGATATTTGTAATTCAAGAGTAGTTAATAAAATTTGTAAAGATGGAATTGATATAATTGTAAATTTTGCTGCTGAAACTCATGTAGATAGATCAATAAAAAGTGGCAAAGAATTTATTTTAACAGATATTTTAGGAACTTATATTCTTTTAGAAGCAGTAAAAAAATACAAAATATCCCGATATATTCAAATAAGTACAGATGAAGTTTATGGAAGTATTGAAAAAGGATCTTTTAAAGAAACAGATAATTTAAGTCCAAGAAGTCCTTATTCTGCAAGTAAAGCAGGTGCTGATATGCAAGTGCTTGCTTTTTTTCATACTTTCAAATTGCCTGTAATTATTACTCGAAGTTCTAATAATTTTGGTCCGTATCAATATCCAGAAAAACTTATTCCTTTATTTATTACAAATTTATTACAAAATAAAAAAATACCTTTATATGGTGATGGAAAAAATATAAGAGATTGGCTTTATGTTATTGATAATTGCCAAGCCATTGATTTAGTTATGCATAAAGGAGAAATTGGCCAAATTTATAATATTGGTGCTAATGATGAAAAACAGAATATAGAAATAACATTTTTAATTCTTAAATTATTAAAAAAAGGAAATGATTCTATTCAATATGTTGCAGATCGTTTAGGACATGATAGAAGATATTCTGTTAATTGTGAAAAAATTAAAAAATTGGGCTGGAGTCCGGTACATAATTTTGATATAGCAATAAAAAATACTGTTAAATGGTATGTTGAGAATAAAAAATGGTGGGAAAAAATTAAATAAAAAAACATTATAAACAAGTTTATTATTTTGCTTAAAAAAATACTCTGCAATTTATTGTAGGGTATTTTTTTTAAAAAGATTTTTCTTTTATTTGAAATAAAAACGTAAATAAAGGAATAAGAATTAATCCTAAAAAAGAATTAATTAAACTTGTAGGTAAAATATCATTAATATATGCTTGAAAGATAGGAACATTGTTTGCTAATAATGATAACCAAAAAACTATATTTTTTCCAATAAAAGTACAAATGAATAAAAGCCCAATTTGAAAAAAATAAGTTTTTTTTAAAATAAATTTAGATAAATTTTGATTTAAAATAATAATAAAAATAAAAGATATAGCAGATGGTCCTATTAATGCTATTGATAAAGAATCTATTAAAAGACCACTTAAAAAAGCAATTATTATGTTAAAAATAGAAGGCGTAAGATAAAATCCCAATAAAATAATATAAAGAAGGGGAATATCAGGATAAATTCCTAAAAATAATTTTATTTTATAACAAAGACTAAATTGTAAGAAAATAGATAAAAACATAAAAAGAATAATAAAAAACCAATTATTTTTCATTTTTTATAATTATTACTTCCTTTAATTTATTATAATCTACAAAAGATTCTATTGTAATATCTTGAAATAATCCAGATTGTTTTTTTACATTTATTACTTTTCCTATTAAAAGACCTTTAGGAAAAACTTTTCCTAATCCAGAAGTTATTACTAATTCATTTTTTTGAATTTCTATATGATGAGGAATATATTTTAATATACATAAATTTTGACTAAATGTTTCTTTCCCTTGAACAATTCCGCAAACATTACTATTTTGCAACATTGCACCAATATTACAATTACTGTCTACAATAAGCTGAAGTTTTGAAAATCCATAAAATACTTCTATAATTTTTCCTACTATATTATTATCTGTAATTGCAATCATATTTTTTTTAATATTAGATTCTATCCCTTTATCAATAAGAAGTATATTGGATAAAAAAGATGGATTTCTTCCAATAACTTTACTAAAAGTATATTGATAAGATGGAATTTTTTTAAAAGAAAAAAGAGAATTAAGGCGAGCATTTTCAATTTCTAATTCTTTCAATTTATCAGTTTTTCTTTTCAAAAGAAAAATCTCTTTTTTTAAAAAATCATTTTCTTTTGAAATTTTTTTTGTTTCAAAAATTCCATTTTTTATTTCTTGACAAGAAATTTCTAAATTTAAAAAGAAATTATAAAAACAATAAAAAGGTTGAAAAAATCTAAAGGAAGTATTTTTTTTTTGATGAGTTTCAGATATGTTTATTAAAATGAAAAAAAAAGAAATTAAAATTAGTACAATAGCAATAATTATTCTTTTTTTTTCATTAAACATTTATTTTAAAATACTTTATAATAATTTTTTGTTAAATTTTTTGTAATTGCTAAATTTTTTATTTTTAGTTTTTTATAGTATTTACAATTTTTATTATCCATATGGTTTAGGTTGAACTGAAATTCTTTTTAATAAATCTAAATTATCTAAACATTGACCTGTTCCTAAAACAACGGTTAATAAAGGATTTTCTGCGATAAAAACTGGTAATTCAGTTTCTTGATGTAATAATTCATCTAATCCTCTAAGTAGAGAACCACCTCCTGTAATACATATTCCTTTTTCTAATATATCTGAAGAAAGTTCTGGGGGTGTTATTTCTAAAGTTTCCTTAACAGCCATTACTATATGAGATACAGGTTCTGTTATAGCTTCTCTTATTTCTTCATCTGAAATTTGAAGAATTCGAGGAAGTCCAGATGAAAGATTTCTTCCTTTAACTTCCATTGTTTCTTTTTCTTTTAATGGATAAGCTGAGCCGATGGTTATTTTTATATTTTCAGCAGTTCTTTCTCCAATAAGTAAATTATATGTTTTTTTCAAATATTCAATAATTGCTTCATCTATTTCATCACCTGCTATTCTAATGGACTTACTAACAACTATTCCGCTTAAAGAAATTACTGCTACTTCTGTAGTTCCTCCTCCTATATCTACAATCATACTTCCTGTTGGTTCTTTTATTGGTAATCCAGCTCCTATAGCAGCTGCCATTGGTTCTTCAATTAAATAAATATCGCTTGCTCCAGCTCTTTCTGCAGAATCATGTACTGCTCTTTTTTCTACTTCAGTAATTCCAGATGGTACACTTATAATAACACGAGGACTTACAAAAGCTTTTCTTTTATGAACTTTCAAAATAAAATATCTTAGCATTTCTTCTGTAATAGCAAAATCTGAAATAACACCATCTTTTAAAGGTCTTACAGCTATTATATTTCCTGGTGTTCTGCCAACCATTTCTTTTGCATCATTTCCAACAGCTAATAAATTTCGTGTTCCTTTTTGTATAGAAACAATAGATGGTTCTTTTAATACAATTCCTTTTCCTTTTACATAAACTAATGTATTGGCTGTTCCTAAATCAATAGCTATATCATTAGAAAATAAAGATAGAAGATAATTAAAAAACATAATAAATCCTTTCTTTTTTTATAATTATTTAAAAATAAAAAAATATTTTGTTAAAAATACTGTTTAAAAAACATTTTGTCAATATTTTTTGAAAAATTTTCAAAATAAAGACTTGTTATAAAAGGTGCGGCTGAGAGGATTCGAACCTCCAACCTTTGGATTCGAAGTCCACAACTCTATCCATTGAGCTACAGCCGCATATTTTTTTTTTAATAAAGTGAAATAAAATCATGTTTTTAATTTTTTAGCAATAAAATTTTACAAAAAAAATTAAAGCATCATTACTGGATCTACATCAATATCAATTTTGTAAGATGTAGGAAAATAAGGCAAAGATTTCATTACTATTTCATGAAGTTTTTGACTATTTTCTCCTAAAAGTATTATTTGATAACGAAATCTTTTTTTTATTTTAAAAATAGGAGAAGGAGCTGGCCCTAAAATATTTATATTAGTTTTTTCTTTAATATTAGCCATAATAATTTTTCCTATTTTTATTGCTATTTCTTGAATTTTATTTTCATCAATTCCTTGAATATCTATTTTAATAATTTTTCTAAAAGGAGGATATAAAAGTTGTTTTCTTCTAAAAATTTCTTTTTGATAAAAAGAATAATAATCTCCAGTTAAAACAATACTTTCTATTTCTGGATTAAAAGTTTGAATAAAAGTTTCTCCAAGTTTTTCTCCTCTTCCTGTTCTTCCTGTTACTTGTGTAAGTAATTGAAATGTTTTTTCTTCAGATCTAAAATCTGGAAGGTTAAGAGATGTATCTGCAGAAATAATTCCAACTAAAGTTACATTTGGAAAATTTAAGCCCTTAGCAACAATTTGAGTACCAATTAAAATATCAATTTTATTTTCATGAAATAAATTTAATATTTTTTCTAAATTTCCTTTTTTAGAAATGATATCTTTGTCTAATCTTGCAATTTTTGATTCAGGAAATAATTTTTTTGCCAAAGATTCTATTTTTTCTGTTCCCATTCCAAAATAATTTACATTTTTACTTTCACATTTAGGACATTTTTCAGGAACTGATTTTGTATAATTACAATAATGACATTTACATACTTTATTTTTTTGATAGTAGACTAAGGATATATTACAATTTTTACAAAGTAAAACATTTCCACAATCTTTGCAAAGAAAAAATGTTGAATAGCCTTTTCTATTAAGTAAAAGAATTATTTGTTCTTTTAATTCTAATTTTGTTTTAATAACTTGTATTAATTCTTTAGAAAAAATTTCTCCTTTTTCTTTTCTCATATCAATAATTTTTATTGAAGGAGGTGATTGATTAAATATTCTATTTTTTAATTCTAATAACTTATATTTTTTTTGCATGGCGTTATAATATGATTCAATGCTTGGTGTTGCAGAGCCCAAAATAACAATGGAATTTGTTATTTTAGCTCTCATTAAAGCAAGATCTCTTGCATTATATCGTGGTTTTTTATCTTGCTTATAAGAATTTTCTTGTTCTTCATCAACAACAATTATTCCTAATTTTTAAAATGGAGCAAAAATAGCAGATCTTGCTCCAATAACAATATCTACTTCTCCATTTTTTATTTTTTTCCATTCATCTGCTTTTTCTCCAGATGATAAATGACTATGCCAGACTGATATTTTTTCTCCAAAATAATCTTTAAAATATTGAATTATTTGAGGAGTTAAAGAAATTTCTGGTAATAAAACAATAGCTTGTTTTTTTTTATTTTCTATTAAATATTTAATTGCTTGAACATAAATTTCTGTTTTTCCAGATCCTGTAACTCCATGAAGAAGAAAAGAAGCAAAATTATTTTTTTCAATAGATGAATAAATAGAATTTAATACTGTTTTTTGTTCTTCAGTAAGGATAATAGGAGGTTTAAAAATTGAAATACTTTGTGGGTGGTTATTAACTTTTTTTTTAATGTTTAAATCTGGAACTATTGAATTTAGAACTTCTCCATAAGAACAAATATAATAATCAGCCATCCATTGGGATAATTCTAAAAGGTCTTTTTGAATTACTGGTTCTGTATCTAATACTTTAATAATATCTTTTATTTTTTTAAGATTTTCTATTTCTGCAAAAAAAGCTTCTTCTATAATAAAACCTTTTAATTGTCTATGACCAAAAGGCACTAATACTCTTTTGTAAAAAACAATTTGTTTTTCTAAATTAGAAGGAACAGAATATATGAATAATTTATTT